>JAHJRZ010000029.1 GCA_018830605.1 Patescibacteria group bacterium
AAGCGCTGACGGTTCTTCGGCAGGCGGCGGCTCGCGATCCAAGCATCCTCACCAGAGTCCAGAAGATGGTGACAGAGATCGAGACGGAGCAGTATGAACTCCATGTCCAGGAAGTCGCGCATGACTTCAAGATTGTGACATAGCCCAATCGTGGCCCAGGGGTTGTAACCCAATTCCCAAAGCCACGATTTTTTTCTTGAACTAAGAGATTAGATGTGGTAACCTTTTAGTATATGAAACGCGTCTTTTCAGCGGTTCGCCCATCAGGCGAACTACAATTAGGTAATTATTTAGGAGCGATCAGCCAGTGGGTAGAGATGCAGGATGGATATGACTGTATTTTTTCCGTAGTTGATTATCATGCTATTACGACCGAATACGATCCTAAAATTTTTCCACAAAAGATCAAAGACCATCTACTTTTTTATTTAGCTGCTGGCATTGATCCAAAAAAGTGTACTCTTTTTATCCAGTCTCAAAATCCAAATCACACAGAATTAGCTTGGTTATTAAGCACCGTTACCACGGTTTCTGAATTGAAACGAATGACGCAATTTAAAGACAAGTCAAAAAAAGAAAAAATTATTTCTGCTGGACTTTTTAATTATCCAGTCCTCATGGCGGCGGATATTCTTCTTTATCAAACCGATGTCGTGCCGGTTGGTGAGGACCAGAAACAACACGTGGAGATTGCGGCAGATATTGCTAAGCGCTTCAATTATCATTTCGGAGAAGTTTTTAAAATCCCAGAAGTCAAATTGGTCAAAGAAAGAGCGCGTATTATGAGTTTGACTAATCCGATGAAAAAAATGTCAAAAAGCGGCGAAGACAAAGCACGGATTAATCTTTCTGACCCTGATGATATAATTATTAAAAAAATAAAATCCGCGGTCACGGATTCAGGAAAAAAGATTGAATATAGTCAAGATAAGCCGGCGATTGCCAATCTATTGCGCATCTATTCTGCTTGTTCGAGTGAATCAATCGAACAAATTGTCGCCAAGTTCAAGGGCAAGGGTTATGCTGATTTTAAAAATTCACTGGTCGAAGTAATTATCAAAAAAATCGGCCCAATCAGAGATAAAAAAATTGTCTTAGAAAAAGACGAAGAATTATATAAGAAAATTATTTTTGAAGGTTTGGAAAAAGCGGAACTAATTTCTCGCGAGACATTGGAAAAAGCCAAAAGAGCAGCCGGGTTATTATAGAGTCTTTTTTATTTGTTCTTTTTAATCAGAGTAATTATCTTTTTAACTTCCCTGTCGAGGATTTTTTTATCTTTAGCTTCAGCGTTTAATCTAATCAAGGGTTCAGTATTGGAAGGCCGAAGATTAAACCAAAATACGGGCGTCTCAATAGTGATTCCATCCAAGTAATTAATTTTAGCTTTTGAATATTCTTTTTTTAGGATATTGATAATTTTGTCAGCTTTTTCGGTCTTAATATTTATCTCTCCGCTTTGAAAATATCCTTTTTGAAAGGGTTCAAGAATAGCGGAGAGCGGCTTATTTTCATCACAAATTAATTTCATAACTTTCAGAGTGGCAAAGAGGCCGTCATCAATGCCGTAAAAGTCGGCAAACATAAAGTGGCCAGCCATCTCTGCGGCAAAAGCTCCGCCCTCAAGAATCAATTTTTCTTTATAAAATGGATTTCCTACTCGAGAAACGACTGGTTTGCCTTTAAATTTTGAGATAATATCCGGAACAATTTTTGAGAACCTAAGGTCAAAATAGATTTTGGCTTTGGGCCTCTTTTTCAATTCGTAAAGGGAAAGAGCAGCCATTAAGTGGTCGGCTCGGGCGGTCTTTCCTTTTTCGTCAATAAAGAAGGCGCGGTCAGCATCGCCGTCAAAAGCAATACCAAGATCCGCCTTTTTCTTTATAATTTCTTTTTTTAAATCAGCTAAATTCTCTTCTTCAGCTGGATTAGCTGGATGATTGGGATAAGCGCCATCAGGTTCAGGATAAAGGGAGATGATCTTAATTGGCAATTCTTTATAAAGAGGGAGAGCAGAAATACTACCTAAGCCGTTGCCAAAATCGACGACAATTTTTAGTTTTTTAATTCCAGTCGTATGTTTTTTTATCTTTTTAAGATAAAGCGCAAGATAATCTTTTTTTATTATTCGACCCCGGCCGTTTTTAAATTTGCCTTTGAGGGCAAATTTTTTTATCATTTCAATCCCGGTTTGGCTGTCATACTGGACTGCTTTTGGCCCAATCAACTTGATGCCATTATATTCTTTGGGATTATGGCTGGCGGTAATAATTATGCCGGCCTTGAATTGTTTTTCCGCGACCACGAAATTTAAAACTGGAGTTGGCATCAGGCCGATATCGATGGCTTCTACCCCTGATTCTTTGAGCCCTTTAAGAATGTTTCGCAAGAGCGCTGGAGAAGAACGGCGCATATCATAGGCTATAGGGATTTCTGGAGCTTGGGTAAAAAGAGCAAAAGCTCTAGCTATCAGATAGGCTGACCGACCATTAATTTCCTTTGGATAAATCCCTCTAATGTCATAAGTGTGAAAGATCGCTTGGTTGATTTTAGCCATTTTATAGTCCTCTCAAATTATTCTTTAGGTGGTATGGGTAAATCGGCTGGGCCAGTGCCGCGTCTGATTTTTGCTGGCCAGGGCTTATAGACTGATTTTATCGTATCGGTCTTAATTTTTCCAGTCTGATAAGTAATGGTTCTAATAATTACACC
>JAHJRZ010000030.1 GCA_018830605.1 Patescibacteria group bacterium
AACCGCCAGCATAAGAAATACCTTCCATGGGAATAAGGTTATTAACGCCAAGCTCTCGATAACCCAAAGGTAAAATCTTGATTCCTCGGGCCGACTTTTCTTCCCGTTTTATCAAACCTTTATTCTCTAAACTCTCTAAATGGTCAATCACAGCTTGATTTGAAGAGATATTAAATTTATGCTTTAAATCCTCAAAAGTCGGCGGATAACCCTCGGTCTCAATAGAACTATAAATTGCCTCAAGAAATTGTTTCTGCCGTTTGGTGATTTTGGATATTGTTTTCATTTTACCTCAATACTAAAATAACTGACCTTTTGGTCAGTGTCAATGTGGATAAATTGATAAAAAACCGTGAAGAGAACTTATTTGCGTTTTCCCTCTTTAATCTCCTCGGTTATGTTCTGAGGCACTTCTGAATAATGGTCAAATTCCATGGTGAATGATCCGCGGCCGGAGGTTATAGAACGTAAATTTGTGGCGTAGCCGAACATTTCCGAGAGCGGGACTTTTGAATCTATAACCTTCATCTCGCCGCGATCAGACATATTTTCAATTTGGGCTCTTTTTGAATTCAAATCCCCGGTGACATCACCCATAAAATCAGCTGGAACGACAACCTCTAACTTCATAATTGGCTCTAAAAGTATGGGCGAAGCCTTAAGTGATGCTTTTTTGAGCGCGTCTGACCCGGCGATCTTAAAAGCAATCTCTGACGAGTCAACCTCGTGATAACTGCCGTCATAGAGCGTCACCTTCATATCAACCATCGGATAGCCGGCAACGACGCCTTTCTTCATCGCCTCTTTGATTCCTTTTCCCACTGCCGGAATAAATTCTTGGGGGATTACTCCGCCCTTGATTTTATTTATAAATTCAAAGCCCGCGCCCGGCTCCACCGGCTCCACCTTAAGCCAGACGTGTCCGTACTGTCCCCGGCCGCCTGACTGCCGGATAAACTTGCCCTCTGCTTGCTCTATCTCTTTAATTGTTTCTCGATATGCCACCTGCGGCTTGCCTACATTTGCCAAAACTTTGAATTCCCGTTTCATGCGGTCAACAATAATCTCCAAATGCAACTCGCCCATTCCCGAAAGGATTGTTTGATTAGTTTCCGCGGCCGAGGAAATTCTAAAAGTGGGATCTTCCTCTGCTAGACGTTTTAAGGCAATCCCCATTTTTTCTTGGTCAGCCTTGGTTTTGGGCTCAATGGCAATATCAATCACCGGCTCCGGAAAGACAATCTTCTCCAAAATTATGGGATGAGCTCCATCGCAGAGCGTATCTCCGGTCGTGGTTTCTTTTAAGCCGACGATCGCGCCAATCTCACCCGTATAAACCTCTTCCATATCTTCTCGGTGATTCGCATGAAGCCGCACGATTCTGCCGATTCGCTCTTTTTTGCCGGCGGTCGCATTTAAAATATAAGAGCCGCTCTTAAGCATCCCTGAATAAACGCGAAAGAAGGTCAGCCGACCGACATAGGGGTCGGTCGCGATCTTAAAAGCAAGCGCAGAAAACGGGGCCGAGTCATCCGCTTCTCGCTTCTCTTCTTCTTTGGTTTTAGGATTAATTCCGGTGATGGCCGGAACATCCAAGGGCGAAGGCAAGAACCAAACGACCGCATCCAAGAGCGGCTGAATTCCTTTGTTTTTAAGGGCTGAACCAGCTAAGACTGGAATAATTTTATTTTTGATTGTTGCTTGGCGCAGGGCTGACTTAAGTTCCTCGCTTGAAATCTCCTTGCCTTCTAAATATTTTTCGGTCAGCTCATTATTTGTTTCCACAATCGCTTCAACCATCTTCTCGCGCCACTCTTTGGCTTTTTCTTTAAACTGAGAGGGGATCTCAACTTCTTTGATTTCTTTGCCTAATTGATCTTGGTGAGTCAAGGCGCGCATTTCAATCAGATCAATTACTCCTTCAAATTTGCTCTCGGCGCCGATCGGGATTTGGATAGCGACCGCATTTTTAGTTAAACGATCGATGATTGACTCGAATGACTTATAAAAATCAGCGCCTATTCTGTCCATCTTATTGATAAAACAGATTCTTGGCACTTGATACTTATCGGCCTGGTGCCAGACGGTCTCGGACTGGGGTTCGACTCCGGCTACGCCGTCAAAGACGACTACCCCGCTGTCAAGAACGCGCAGGGATCTCTCCACCTCAACCGTAAAATCAACATGGCCGGGCGTATCAATAATATTAATCCGCGCCTCCTCTTCTTCTTTCTCCTTACGCGGAGTCCAAAAGCAGGTCGTGGCCGCAGAAGTGATAGTGATGCCGCGCTCCTTCTCCTGTTCCATCCAGTCCATCTCTGCTTCGCCCCTGTGCACCTCGCCCATCTTGTGTTTTTTGCCCGTGTAATACAAAACCCGCTCTGTGACGGTTGTCTTGCCAGCGTCTATGTGAGCGATAATGCCGATATTTCTTACTTTTTCTAAAGGATAATCTCTCATATGAATATCAAATAACAAATATCAAATCACAAATAAAAACTCAAATAACCAAACACCAAATCTCAAATTGGTGATTTTTGATTTGTTATTTAATTGCTCATCAAATATCAAAGTATTTTTCTCAACCTATGCTTGAGGTGGTGTCTGCGACTCGGTATTACCTGTCCCTGACATGGTTCCTTTTTTTCGGCCGGCGGCCAGATAAATAATCGCCGCGATCAAAGAAAGACCGACGACAAAACCGACGATCAAGACGATCAGCCAGGTGGTCTTGTCTTGCGGATTAGCAAACTCTCTCTTGGAAACATCAATAATCGCCCAGATCCAAAGAATCAGGCCCAGAAGAGCGGCAATCACCAGAACAATCCATAAGAAAACCCAGATACCGACGACGCCGGCGGCTGCTGCGCCAACCGCATTAGCAGCCGCAGGATCAATGGAGATGGTCTCTTCGCTTTGAGCTAACATTGCTAGCATAATTTTCCTCCCTTTTAAACTAAATTCCAATTACCAAATCTCAAATTACAAACAAATATCAAATTCTAATATTCAATTTTTAAAGGTGATGTTTTGGAATTTAATTATTTAATATTTAATATTGTTTGTAATTTGATGCTTGGTGCTTGTAATTTATTAAAACCTAGCGTAATGCGCAAAGGCCTTATTCGCCTCTGCCATACGATGTGTATCTTCTCTTTTTTTATAAGCTGAGCCTTCTTTTTTAGAAGCAGAGAGTAATTCCTGCGCTAATTTATGGCGCATAGGTTTGCCTTTAACGTTCCTGGCTGACTCGATAATCCAACGTAGCGCAAGACAGAGACGACGTTCCTTACTTACTTCAATCGGCACCTGATAATTAGCGCCTCCGATCCGCTTTGATTTTATCTCCACATAAGGGCCGATATTTTTAAGAGCATTATCAAAGACTTCCAAGGGGTCGGTCTTAACCGCTGTTTTAATATCCTCAAAAGCGCCATAAACTATCTTTTGAGCAAGGGATTTTTTGCCTCCTAACATCAGATAATTAATCAATTTGGCCACGACCAAAGAATGATATTTTGGATCGGGCTGGATTCTTTTATAATTTGCTATCTTGATTTTAGCCATAGTTATTACTTATTACTTTTAACTTTTTTTAGCGCCATATCTTGATCTTCCTTGACGACGATCGGCTACGGCTAAAGCATCAAGCTTGCCTCGAACAATATGATATCTGACTCCAGGTAAGTCCTTGACTCGGCCGCCCCTGATCATCACCACTGAGTGCTCCTGAAGATTATGACCAATGCCAGGGATGTAAGCCGTCACCTCAAGACCATTAGTCAGGCGGACACGGGCGATCTTTCTAAGGGCTGAATTTGGTTTTTTGGGCGTGACGGTCGTCACCTTAACGCAAATGCCGCGCTTAAAAGGAGACCCTTTTTTTAATTCATAGGGTTTGCGCTTCAAAGTATTAATCCCGCGCTTCAAAGCCGGGGTAGTATCTTTCTTGAGGATTTTTTTTCTTCCTTTTTTGATTAATTGATTAATCGTGGGCATAGTATTAATTATATTCCATATCTTACTATCTTTATTTCTTTATGTCAACCCGCCTCTCAGCTTCTGCTTTGACTTCTTGACCAAATTTCTGCCTGAAGCCGGTGCCTGCGGGAATCATCCGTCCAATAATAACATTCTCTTTTAAACCTCTTAAATTATCCATTCTTCCGGTCGTGGCCGCTTCCATCAAAACACCGGTCGTCTCCTGGAACGAGGCGGCAGACAAAAAGCTGTCTGTGGAGAGGGCTACTTTGGTGACACCCAAAAGCAAGTCTTGAGCCGTGGCTTTAATCTTACCCGCTTTAAGTTTAGCGTTAACGTCGTTGAATCGTTGGCGGTCAACAACTTGCCCGTCTGAAAATTCGGTCTCGCCCGGAGAGTCGATTCTTACTTTAGAAAACATCTGGCGAACGATTACATCAAAATGTTTATCATTAATACTCTGGCCCTGGCTGGAATAGATCGCTTGGATCTCGGAAACAATGTATTTTTGGGTCTTGACTCGGCCCAAAATTCGCTCTGACTGTCTCAAATCAAGCTGTCCTTCATTTAAAACAGTTCCCCTCTTAACTCTCTCACCACTCTTGACTTTGATTTGGGAAAACGGGGAGACGGTATACTCACAAGCCTTGTCAACCTCCAAAGAAAGAAGAACCTCTCCCTCTCTTAGATGGACTCGACCCCTAAAAGGAGCGCGGATCTCTTCCTTGCCCTTTAGAGCTAAAGCTCGGCCGGAATCGACCTTTTGGTTCTCTCTTACTCTAAGCTTAAAGCCGGAAGGAATTCTAATCACTTTGGTCTTCTCTTCTGAACTGGAAAGATGGATTACTTTTTTATCTTCAAATTCTTTGATCTCAATTACGCCGTCAAATTCAGCCAAGATCGCCGGAATCTTAGGAGAGCGCGCCTCAAATAATTCTTCCACCCGGGGCAGGCCCTGGGTGATATCTTCGCCTGCCACACCGCCAATATGAAAGGTGCGCATCGTCAGCTGGGTGCCCGGCTCGCCAATAGCTTGGGCCGCAATCACGCCGACCGCGGTGCCGGTCTCAACCAAGTCACCAGTTGCCAGATCGCGGCCATAGCACTTCTGGCAGACTCCCCAAGTATTCTTGCAAGTCAAAGGAGAAAAAACCCAGATATCTCTTATCTCCTCTTTCTCAATCAAAGAAGTAATCTTTTCATCAATCATCTGGTTTTTGCGCACCATGGTCCGGCCTTGTTTATTTTTTATGGTTTTAGCCGCCACCCGGCCGATAATTTTTTGCTTAAAACTCTGGCCAAATTCAGCTACGTCTAAAACCGAAATATTTGAACCTTCACTATCGCCGCAATCGTAAGTAGTAATTATTACATCTTGGGCAACATCAATTAATCGGCGCGTCAAGTACCCGGCTTCTGCCGTGCGCAGAGCGGTGTCTGATCGCCCTTTTCGGGCCGCGTGGGTGGAAAAAAAGTATTCGAGCGACTCTAATCCGTCAAGATAATTACCCTTGACCGGCTGTTCAATAATCTCACCCGCTGGATTAACGACCAAACCCTTCATCGCTCCTAACTGGGTCATCTGGGCAAGATTGCCCCTAGCCCCGGAATTAATCATCGCAAAGACCGGATCAGTCGGCTTGTACATAGAGACCATCTTTTTCTCCAGGTGCGATTTGACATTACTCCAAAGCTCAATAATTTTTAAGTATCTCTCATTATCAGTAATCAGGCCCTCTTCATACTGCTCTTCAATCTCTAAAACTTTTTTATCCGCTTGGGCTATCACTTTGGGTTTATCAGAAGGCACCTTAATATCAGAGGCGGCAATCGTCATCCCGGAGTGAGTTGAGTAGTAAAATCCCAAATCTTTAATTTCATCAACCAAACGCGCGGTTATTTTTTTGCCGTACTTGACAAATGATTCCTTGACGATCACGTTCAAGGTCTTTCTATCCATTTTAGAATTAACAAACTTAAAACCTTCGGGTAATATCTGATTAAAAAGAATACGGCCGACCGTCGTCTGTTTTATTCTTCCCTTGATCATAACATTAATCTTAGCCCTCACTCCGACACAGCCGTCACGATGGGCAATAATCGCTTCATCAATACTTTCGAAGTATTTATTATCTCCCAATCCTTCCTTCTGCATCAAAGTTAGATAGTAAATACCAAAGACAATATCCCGCGAAGGGCCGACGATCGGCTCGCCCGAGGCCGGCTTTAAAAGATTTTTTGAGGCAAACATCATCTTTTTTGCTTCTTCCTGGGCCTTAGTGGAAAGAGGAATGTAAACCGCCATCTGGTCGCCGTCAAAGTCAGCGTTATAAGCGGCGCAGACCAAAGGATGGATGCGGATCGCTTTGCCTTCGATTAGAACCGGCTGGAAGGCCTGCACGCCCAAACGGTGCAGAGTCGGAGCGCGGTTTAAAAGCACACAGTGATTCTTGGTGATCTCTTCCAGAACATCCCAGATGACCGGATCCTCCTGTTCAATCATCTTAGTGGCATTCTTAACATTATGAGCATAACCCAAATTAATCAGCCGTCCGACAATAAAAGGCTTAAATAATTCCAAGGCCATTACTTTGGGCAGGCCGCATTGGTTTAATTTCAGCTCCGGACCAATCACAATGACCGAACGGCCGGAATAATCAACGCGTTTTCCCAAAAGATTCTGACGAAAACGGCCTTGCTTGCCGCGCAGCATATCGGAAAGAGAACGCAGTTTTCTGCGGCCTCCGACGGTCTGGGCCGCTTTATCTCTGCGAGCTGAATTATCAATCAAAGCATCGACCGCCTCCTGCAGCATCCTTTTTTCATTGCGCTGAATAACCTCCGGCGCGCTCTGCAAGCGCAAACGTTTGAGGCGATTGTTTCTATTAATAACGCGCCGATACAAATCATTCAAATCCGAAGCGGCAAACCGGCCCCCATCAAGCTGGACCATAGGACGCAGGTCGGGCGGGATGACCGGCAGTTCTTTGACCATCATCCACTCTGGCCGCATCTGGTTATTTTTGAGGTCTTTAATCAATTTTAAACGTTTGGATAATTTTTTAAGCCTCTGCCCTTTTGATTCTAAAATCTCTTTCTTGAGTGATTTTTCCAAGAGGATAAGATCAATATTTTTAAGAATTTCAAAGATCGCTTCCGCGCCAATGCCAACCTTGACAATCTCGCCGTGCTTCATCGACAGATCATGGTAACGTTCTTCAGAAATAATCTTAAGGGGATTTAAGGCCTCGAGCTCGTCGCGCCGGCGACGATAATTATTAAGCAAGCGCTCTAATTTCAAATCTTGCGAGACCTCTCCTTTTTTCTTGCCGATATTCAAAACTTTTAATATTTTTGAGCCGGCATAATTTGAACCCTTTAATTTATCCTTAAAAGATTGGTATTTAGAATCTAATTTTGAAAGCGCGTCTTTTTTTATCTCTTGATTGACTTCAATAATAATAAAAGCGCCAAAATAGATCACTCTCTCCAGATCGCGGCTCGAGATATCAAGAATAAGCCCCAGGCGCGAGGGAACGCCGCGCAAATACCAGATATGCGAACAAGGAACCGCCAGAGAAATATGGCCCATCCTTTCGCGCCGCACTTGTGATTTGGTCACTTCGACTCCGCACTTGTCGCAGACTACGCCTTTAAACCTAATTTTTTTGTATTTACCGCAATAACATTCATAATCCTTGGCCGGACCGAAAATCTTTTCATCAAAGAGCCCTTCGCGCTCCGGCTTTTGCGTGCGGTAATTGATCGTCTCGGGCTTAGTCACCTCTCCATAAGACCATTTGAGCACTTGCTCTGGCCCGGCAAGCGAGAGCCGAATAGCATCAAAATCAACAGCTATTTCTTTTGTTTTAAACATATTACTTATTACTTACTAATTATTTTGCCATCTTTTAATAACTCTATATTTAAGCCCAAACTCTGCAACTCCTTAACCAAAACATTAAACGATTCCGGAATTGAAGGAGTGGGAATCTCTTCGCCTTTGATAATTGCTTCGTAGGCCTGGCTGCGGCCGACCATATCATCAGATTTAATCGTCAGCATTTCCTGCAGAGTATGAGAGGCGCCATAGGCCTCCAGCGCCCAGACCTCCATCTCGCCAAATCTCTGGCCGCCGAATTGGGCTTTTCCGCCGAGGGGCTGCTGGGCGACCATTGAATACGGACCAATGGAACGGGCGTGCATCTTGTCGTCAACTAAATGCAGAAGTTTCATAATATAGAGCACTCCGACCGTCGTCCTCTGGTCAAAGGGTTCGCCGGTGCGGCCGTCGCGCAATTGGATCTTGCCGTCGATGGGGTAAGCCGCTTTTTTAAGCTCGGCCTGAATCTCCTCAATCGTCGGGCCCTCAAAGACCGGGGCCGCCACATAATAATTAAGCTTTTCTGCGGCCCAAGCGAGATGAGTCTCTAAAATCTGGCCGATATTCATGCGCGAGATCACGCCTAAAGGATTTAAAATAATATCAAGCGGCGTGCCATCAGGCAAAACCGGCATATCTTCAATCGGCAAAACTTTGGAAATAACGCCTTTATTGCCGTGCCGGCCAGCCAATTTATCCCCGACTTGGATCTTTCTCAATTGGGCCACAGACACCTCAATCAATTGATTAACCCCAGCCGGGAGCTCCTGATCTTTTGCCTTATCAAAGATCTTAACATCAACCACCTTTCCTTGCTCGCCGTGAGGCAAACGGAGCGAAGTATCTTTGACATCTTTTGCTTTTTCACCAAAAATTGCCAAAAGCAATCGCTCTTCAGCTGAAAGTTCAGTCTCGCCTTTGGGCGTAATCTTACCCACTAAAATATCTCTCGCTTTGACCTCGGCGCCAATGCGCACAATGCCGCTCTCGTCCAAATTTTTTAGCGCTTCTTCGCCTACATTGGGAATATCTCGGGTGATCATCTCTGGACCAAGTTTAGTCTCGCGAATCTCAATTGAATATTTTTCAATATGGATCGAGGTATAACGGTCATCTTCGACTAATCTTTCAGAAATAATAATCGCATCTTCAAAATTCGCGCCCGCGAAACTCATAAATCCAACCAGAATGTTCTGGCCTAAAGCAATCTCGCCGTTCTCTGTGGCCAAACTATCAGCAATAATCTGCCCTTTTTTGATCTCCTCTCCTTGGCTTACAATGGGGCGCTGGTGCATGCAGGTCGCCTGGTTAGAACGGACAAATCCTTCGAGGCTGTATTCACGAAGCCTTGAGCGGCCTTCTTTAACTAAAATCTTTTGATTATCAACCTCTATCACTTTTGCCTTATCCCGGGCAATGACTACCTGTCCCGAATCTTTGGCGGCCTCCATCTCCACACCCGTGCCGATGATTGGCGCTTGGGGTCTGACCAAGGAGACTGCTTGACGCTGCATGTTTGAGCCCATCATGGCGCGGGCCGCATCAGTATTTTCAAGAAATGGAATAAGAGCGGTGGTGATTGAAACAATCTGCCTGGCTGAGACATCAGCAAATTCTACTTTTTTGGCTTCAACCCAAGATGGCTTGCCGGCAAATCTAACCAAATATTCTTTTCCGGTTAATTCGTGTTTTTCATTCGTCTCTCCGCTCGTCGGCATAATATGATGCCGCTGTTCTGTATCAGCATCTAAATAGACGAGTTTATCTGTTATTTTAGGCAGCCGGCCTGAATTATCAACTGTACGATATGGGGTCTCAATAAAGCCATATTTATTAACCTTGGCATAACAAGAGATATAAGAGACGA
The DNA here is from genome assembly GCA_018830605.1 of Patescibacteria group bacterium. Lineage (GTDB taxonomy): Bacteria > Patescibacteriota > UBA1384 > JAHJRZ01 > JAHJRZ01 > JAHJRZ01. The sequence continues at coordinate 9,732 of JAHJRZ010000030.1, forward strand.
GCCCAATATTCGGGCCTTCAGGGGACTCGATCGGGCAGAGCCGGCCATAATGAGTAGGGTGGACATCACGCACCTCAAAACCGGCCCTCTCACGCGAGAGCCCGCCCGGACCAGTCGCGGAGATGGTTCTTTTGTGTTCAAGTTCAGACAAAGGATTAGTCTGGTTCATAAATTGGGAGAGCTGGGACGAGGCAAAAAATTCCTGCAAGACAGCAATAATCGGCCGAGCATTAATTAAAAGAGCGGGCGTAATCGCCAACTGGTCAGTGACTGACATCCTATCTTTAATAATCCTCTCCATGCGCAGAAGGCCGACGCGAACCTTATTCTGCACCAGCTCCCCGACCGCCCGGATGCGCCGGCAGGACAGAGAATCAATATCATCAGGCAGAGCTTTTGGATCGCAATTGAGGCGAATTACTTCTTTAATAATCAAGGCAAAATCCTCAATTTTTAAAACCCTGTTCTTAAGATTATTAGCAATATCAATGCCTAAACGTTTGTTAATTTTATATCTGCCGACCGGGCTTAAATCATATCTTTTGAGCGTAAAGAAGGTCGTCTCGAGAAAGGCGCGGGCATTCTCCGGATTAGTCAAGTCGCCCGGCCGCATCTTTTTATAGACCTCAACCACGGCCTCATCAGTAGTTTTAGTGTTATCCTTTTCTAGAGTCGCCTTGATAAAATCATGCTCCGGGTCAGTGTTGACCTCGCTCAATAAATCAATAATTTGTTTTTCTGTATAACCAAAAGCCTTAAGAAAAGCGGAGACAGGGATTTTTCGTTTTCTATCAATTTTCACGGTCACGACATCTTTAGAATTAGTCTCAATCTCAAGCCAGGCGCCTCGGTTGGGAATAATCTTGGCCCCAAAGAGGCGACGCAGATCCTTATTATTTTCCGCCATAAAAATAACGCCATAAGAGCGCACAATCTGGGAGACGACGACTCGCTCCACGCCATTGATAATAAAGGTGCCGCGCTTGGTCATCATGGGGAAATCGCCCAAAAAGACCTCTTGCTCTTTGGCTTCGCCATTTTCTTTGTTCTTAAGCTTAATCTTAACTCGAAGAGGAGTCTTAAAGGTTAAATTATTCTCCCGCGCTTCGCTCTCGGAAATGACCGGCTCTTCAAAAAAGAACTTGCCGAATTCAAGTTCATATTTTTTCCCGGTAAAATCATCCACTGGTGAGATTTCAGCAAATAATTCCTTTAATCCTTCTCCCAAGAACCACTTGTAAGATGATTTCTGCAGTTCAACTAAATCAGGAAGCTCTAACGAGCGTTTAGCCCTTGAAAATTGCTTTCTTAAGACCCTTGGCATGGAGACCGCCTTTACCTAAAAATATTAAATTTAATATTTTAAGCACATAAAATTACTGCAAAATAAACTTGCAGTAGGTTTCTTCCCTACTTCATCTGTTCTTCAATTTGCATTCCGAATTCTTGATTTTCTTTTGACTATCCTGCACCCAGGCTTTATCCGACCCTCTGGCTTGAGACCAGTCGTCGCAAAGCTG
>JAHJRZ010000031.1 GCA_018830605.1 Patescibacteria group bacterium
GAGGGAAAAAATAATAAAAGCGATCAGAGCTAAAAATAAAAAGAGCGGGATTATCTTCTCATTTTTATAAATAAATACTCCCCCTTTGGCGGCCAAAAAAGAGATCAGCTGCGAAGATAAAAAACCGATAAAACCGATTAAAAAAAAGAGAAGATATTTAAATTTTGTGGTCATTTCTGACAATCAAAACAGACCGCCGCCGCCGGATAGGCCAAGAGCCGCTTTTGTTCTATCCTCTGGCCGCACTTAAGGCAGATGCCGTATCTCCCTTCATCAATACGTTTAAGGGCGGCTTTGGTTGCTTGAAGATCTTTTAAAAGATCTTTTGCCACGCCGGCATTGGCGCCATAATCTTCCACCTCGTTCACGGCTGACTCTTCATCATCGCCATAATCAGGAAAACGAGTCGCGCCTTGGGGCAGGCGCGCTTCCAGGTCTGCTCTTTTTATTTCTAATGCCTTTTTTGCTGAAGCAATAAATTCTTGATCCATAAATAAATTTTCACCCCGTCAAATAATTCGCCTTAGCGAATTACTGCCCATGGCAGTATTTGACGGGGTAGACCTGAACCCTTAGATTGATTCAAGGCCTTTTTTATGATATAATTATTATATCATAACTAAAGAAAAAAATGAATAGCATCTTAATGGAGATCGGTTTTCTTTTTTTGTTTGCCACTGTCGCCGCTTTTTTAGTCAGATTATTAAAACAACCGGTTCTGCCTTTTTTTATTATCGCCGGAATAATCGCCGGGCCGATCTTGCATCTTATCTCTCCCTCTCCTCTTATCCTCTCTCTGTCTGAAGCGGGAATCGCTTTTCTTTTGTTCATCGTCGGCATTGAGATGAACTTTGGCAAGATTGAAAAATCAAGCAAAGTGATCAAGTATGCCGCCTTGACTGCAATGGCGCAATTAATTGTCTTTGCCCTTTTGGGCCTCCTTCTCGGCCGGCTCTTTCACTTAAACCAGCTCTACTCTTTTTATCTGGCTTTGGCGATCACCTTCTCTTCCACCATGATCGTGGTCAAACTCCTAACTGACAAAGGGGAACTTTTAACCATCCACGGCAAATCAGCCATTACCATACTCTTGATTCAAGATGTCTTTGCCATTATCGCTTTAATCTTTATCTCATCTTTAAATGAATTATCCTTTATCCATCTCGGTTCTATCTTTCTTAAGACGATTCTTCTATTTTTAGTCGCCTTTGCTCTGCGCAAGTTAGCTTATCACCATCTCTTTAAATTCGCCGCTTGTTCCCAAGAGCTGCTCTTTCTCCTCACGATCTCCATTGTTTTGGGATTCGGCATTCTCTCTAATTATTTGGGTTTGAGCATCGCGATCGGCGCTTTTGTGGCTGGTGTCTCACTCGCCGGTTCAGATTTTGCTTATGAGATATCAATCAAGGTGAGGCCTCTAAGAGATTTCTTTGCCACTCTCTTTCTGGTCACTCTGGGTCTCTTGATCGTACCCACAGCGCTCAAGGGAAGCCTTCTTTTAATCATCGCCATAATTCTCGTCTCTGTCCTTTTAAAGCCTCTCTTTATCTTCTTCTCTCTTCTTATCTTTAATTTTCGCGCCTCTTCCTCTTTACGAACCGCTTTATATTTAGGACAGATTAGTGAATTTGTCTTAGTCGCCGGTTTAATCGGGATTGCCCATAATCAAATTGATGAGCGGCTCTTTTCAATTATTACTGCTTCGTTTATTGCCACTGCGGTCATCTCCTCTTATTTCATTACCTATATGCGTTTTTTTACTGATCGTCTGAATGATCTGGCCAAAAAATTTGAGCGGCCTGGAGCCCATCTTTATGAAAAATTACCGAAAAAATTAGAGAATCATGCGGTTATCTTTGGTTACCACCGCACTGGAGAAAAAATCGTGGAGACGCTTAAAAAAATGGGGATTACCTTAATTGTAGTTGATTTTAATCCGGACATTATTGATGAACTAGAGCAAAAAGATATCAATCATCTCTACGGAGATATGGCTGATAAAGAAATTCTAGACAAGATGAATCTTCACAAAACGAGCATCGTCGTCTCTACAATCCCTAATGTCAATCAAAATATCGCCATGATCGAACAAGTGAGAAAATCTAATCCCAAAGCCACTATTTATGTGACAGCCAAAGAGATCGAAGAGGCCCTGGAGCTCTACGAGACGGGCGCCAGTTACGTCATCCTGCCCCACTTTTTAGGCGGGGAGGAGACCTCGCTCTTGATCGAGAGATTCTCGGGCGACGAGGACCGTTTAGTCAAGATCAAAGAAGCTCATCTTAATGAATTAAAAAAAGATTTGGGGCGCTTTGGCAAAAAATAATTTTTGCGTTATCTTATTTCTTTTAATATAATACTCAAGATGGAAGAAGAGATTAAAAACAAAGAAGTCGAGTCCAAAGCGGAAGAAAAATTTACTGCCGGCCGCCAGGGTTTGGCCCGAGCCGCTAAATTTTTTGTCGAATTTTTAGAGACTGCTATTATCATTGGCATCATTGCCTTTGTCATCCGCTTCTTTTTGGTTCAGCCCTATGTTGTTGAGGGGGCGAGCATGGAACCAAATTTTCACAATAAAGATTATCTTCTGATTGAAAAAGTAACCGAACGATTCAGCGATCCGAAAAGGGGTGACGTGGTTGTTTTCCGCTATCCGAATAATCCTAAAGTTACTTACATTAAACGTATTATTGGGGTCCCTAGCGATACAGTCATCATTAAAAATGGAACTCTAAAGATAGTTCCTGCTGGCTCAAATGAAGAAAAAACAATTAATGAAAATTATCTTCCAGATAGCATCAAAACAAGTGGCGACATGGAAATCAAGCTAGACAAAGACCAATTTTTCGTCTTGGGTGATAACCGTAGTAACTCCTCGGATTCAAGAGAGTGGGGTGTTCTTCCTAAACAAAACATTGTCGGTCGTGCCTGGCTGGTTGTCCTTCCAGCGACTGACTTTGGCATTGTGCCAAGAGTGCAATATAATTTTTAGATATTTCCAAACTTTCCTTTTAGCTCAACAAAAACAAATCCGGGAATCCGCTTCTTTTTGTAAGCTTTTTCCCCTATTCTCTCAATTACATAAATTGCCTGGCTTCCTCTCCCCACAGGAATAACCAGTCTGCCGCCGATTTTTAATTGCTCTTTTAGAGCGAGGGGCACCGAAGGTGCGGCGGCTGAGACAAGAATCCGATCAAATGGCGCTTCTCTTGGAAGTCCTTTCGAGCCGTCGCCCTCAATAAAATTAACATTTTCAAACTTATAAGTCCTCACATTTCTTTCTCCAAAACGTTTCAGGATTGGAATAATTTCAAAGGCAAACACCCTTCCTTCCTCTCCAACAATCGAAGCAAGGATAGCTGTCGTCCAACCAGAACCATAGCCAATATCAAGTACTTTATCCCCAACTTCTGGAGCAAGTTGTTCTATCATAAAAGCGACAGTTGTGGGCTGGGAGATAGTCTGGCCATAACCGATTGAGCAAGGTGAATCGTCATAAGCAAAATTCTCGCACTCTGGCGTCACAAAATCTTTACGGTCAATCTTGGACATCGCCCGAATTATATTTAAACTCTTTAAGACTCCGGTACCAATAAGATAATTTATTAGTTCTTCGTTGGATTTCATATCTTCTTTATTGTATCACCAAATAGAACTAAAAAAATGCGAATAAAACTGGATTTTTTGACAAAAATATGATACAATTGCTTTATGGAACCTAATAAAAAATATATTTGGGATTATGACCTTAATTCCATTGACCTTAGAAAACCAGCTGTTTTGCGCTGGTATTTGACACGTAAGATTAATTTTGGCGACTGGGAATCGCTCAAATCTAAATTAGTAGAAAAGCATCTTGACCATCTTGAGATTGACCCAACTTTAAAAAAAATGCTTAAAAAATATTATGCTCTCAAAAGAACAGGAAATAATTCTTGAGACAGTTTTCAGCTCAAAAATCAAGGATGTCGCTGCTTGGGGCGGCGGCACTGCTCTTTCGGAAATCTATTTGCACCATCGTCGGTCGGAAGATGTTGATATTATTCTTATTGATCTCCCGCCTGAAATTGAGCTAACGATTTTGACTAATGAGATCAAAGACAAATTAAAAGCTCGCGCCAAAAAAAGCGTCGCCAAGATGAATCGTTTCCAATATGTTTTTGAGCTCGACGATGGCAATGAACAAAAATTAGAGTTTGTTTATTACCCTTTCCCGAAACTAGCCAAAGTAAAAAAAATTGACAAGATCAAAGTCGAATCCCTACTTGACATCGCTGTCGCCAAAACTCTCTCTGCCTATCAGAGAAGCGAGGTTAAGGATGTTTATGATTTATTTATCATTCTCAACGAAAAAAAATTTACTCTCAAAAAATTAATTGATGGGGTCAAGAAAAAATTTGAAGAAGAGATCGATCCGGCTATGCTTTTGGCAAAAATGACCAAAAATCTGGATAACTATGAGAATTTAAAGCCCTTATTGCTAAAAAAAGATTATCTAAAAAAAGAAATAGTCGATCTTTTCCAATCCGAGTTCAATAATTTTTTTAGAAATAAGAAATACTAAAACTGAATTATTACGCATTTTTTACCTCCTTTTATAATTAACTTGATAACACTTCCATTTAACTCTCTCTCTGAAAGGCAAGAGGATAACTACCGCAGAAATCTCAACATCACTTTTGCGACGATCGTCGCGTTTTTGGTGTCATTGTTATTTCATATTGTGAGTATCAAATAAAAATGCTAAATTAAGATTACTTATGTTAGCCCAAATCACGGTTGACAAAAAAGCCGTCAGAAATAAATTTTTTACCTATCGCGTTCCTGAAAATTTAAGAGTCAAACCGGGTTCTCTGGTTCTGGTTCCTTTTCACGGACAAAGAGTGGTCGGGGTTATCAATTCCGTGCATCAAGATAAACCGATGAGATTTAAAATCAAGAAGATTGAATCAATCATTTATCCCCAATCTCTTCTTAGCCAAAACCAAATAAAACTCGCCGGTTTTATCGCTAAAAAATACTTTGCGCCTATCTCTTCAGTTATTTTCGCTATACTGCCGCAGTATTTACGTAGGATAAAAAGGCCGCCAGCAGCCAGCCGCCAGCAAACAGCAAAGCAGAAAGCTGGAAGCTGGAAGCTGGAAGCTGGAAGCTGCAATAATTATCTTCTTCTTGATCCAGAGAATAAATATACTCTCAAAATTTATCAAAAAGCGGTCAAAAAAACCTTAAGCCGAGGGCAGAACGTTCTTCTCCTTGTGCCGGACTTAAGCATCGACCTCGTCCAACAGATTAAACTCTTCTCCAAGAAGTCTCTTGTCTTGAACAAAGACGACTACACAGATAAAGAAATTTTTCTCAAATGGCAGATGATCCGAGAGGGAAAGTTTGATCTGGTTATTGGCTCCCATTTAGCTCTCTTTGCCCCGCTTGGGAATCTTGGGCTCATAATCGTCCATCAAGAGAGAAACCAATATTATAAAAATGAACAATCGCCTAAATATCATCTACGCGAAGCGGCATTTGAGATGGCTCGACTCAATAGGGCGAACTTGATTCTGCAAGCAGAGATTCCTTCGCTCGAATCTTATTTAGCCCTTAAAAATAAAAAATTAAAGCTCATTCCTTTTCGCAACTTCCCAACCAAACTCAAAAGTAAAAACAAGATAAAAATTATTGATTTAAAACAAGAAAGAGGGCTACTCTCGCTTAAGACTCTCAAAACAATAGAGGTAAATCTCAAAAAAAAGAAGAAGACGCTTCTCTTTCTCAATCGCAAGGGATTCTCCCGTTTTTGTATCTGCTCGGACTGCGGTTTTTCCAAGCATCTCGAATCCCAAGAATCAGCGCCCGCTCTCTGCCCTGATTGCCAAAGCACCAATGGCCGCGAGCACTCTTTTGGCACCAGACGGCTTGAATTTGAGCTCAAAAAACTCTTCCCGAAGGCAAAAATTATTCGCTTTGACAAAGAAAGTAATAAAATTTCGGATTTCGACATAATAATTACTACTTCATACATCTTTAAACTTAATCAAGTTTTTGATACAACAATCATAATTTTAGCTGAAATCGGACTCTCCCTGCCTAATTTTAGAAGCGAGGAGGAGCTCTTTTATACTCTATTTCGCGCCTTGAATTTAGGCAGAGAAAAGATCATTCAGACCTTTTATCCGGAACACCGCATCATTAAATATCTGCTTAAAGATGATTTTAAAACTTTTGCTGATGAGGAATTAAAACTACGCCAAGAGAACGGCTACCCGCCCTTTACCACTCTGATTCGGCTGACTTATGAGGGAAATAATGCCAAAAAAGAAGCCACTAAATTAGCAGGCCTGCTCAATAAATTAAATCAAAGCTATAATTCTCCCAATGAGATACTCGGCCCGGCGCCGGTCTTTATCCAGCCGGCAGGGCTGTCTCGAACGAAAGTGAGAGACCTCCCTCGAGCGGCAGCGAGAAACCTGAAATACGAAATAATCTTGAAGGGCAAAAATCCTTATCCTCTCTTATCTTTAGTCCCGGATAAATGGAAGGTTGATGTTGAGCCGGTTGAACTCTTAAAGTAAATAAAAAAAAGGGGCAACCCATTCGGCCTTTACAGCTTGGGGGTTGCGCCCTAAGGCATTGAGGGGTACTAGAGCCCGAGACGCTCTTTGGCGATTACCCTCACCGGGATACGCGCTTGTTGGATAATCACAAGTCCCTCAGTCTCGCTATATCCCTTCTCAAGGACAACTACCGCTTCGATGCCCAGTCCGGCAATGACACGAGCGCAGACAAGACAAGGTAGGGCGTTGACATACAGAGTGGATCCTTCAAGACGGATTCCCTGCCTAGCGGCCCAGTTGATCGCCGATTGCTCGGCGTGTACGGCACGACACTTCTCGATCTGAGTACCCGAATTGATCCCCTCTGCGTCTCGGAGACAACCCACCTCAGCACACAGCTCTGATCCCGGTGACTGGGCGTTGAAGCCTGAGGCGAGCACTTGATCACCCAGGGCGAAGATGCAACCGAAGCGACGAGTCTGGCCGATGAGACGACCATAATCATCCCTGAGATACCGGCCGTCCTGATCCTTGGGGCAACCCCGAGCGCAGTTGGAACGGGCGGCGGTGGCCAAGGTGATCCCCATCAGGTACTCGTCTATCTCGGCCACCTCGGCGTCACATTCGTCCGTACCGTAACCTATCCCGTAGAGGCCGGAGGAGCCGAATCCCCCCTTATCCCTCGTCGTAGGAGGAAGCCTTGAGGGATCGTCTACCTCGTGGAAAACGGGCAGGGCTATGGCAGTGAAGACAAGCTGGGCGATTCGCATGTCGGGTTCGACGACGAATGGTTTTGTGCCCCTGTTGCGCAGGAGAATTCCGATCTCGCCGCGAAAGTCAGGGTCGACCGTGCCTGGCGAGTTGGAAAGTTCGATGTCGAAAATGCTCGCCAACCCGCTCCTGGGCCTCACCTGACAATCGTAGCCGGCAGGCACAGCGAAGGTTATCCCTGTCCCGATCAGTACAGCTTCCCCGGGCCCGATCGTCACTGGTAGTTCCCCGCAGGGATTCTTCGTCTGTCGATCTAGAACCCGACAGGCGTAGACATCATAGCCCACTGCCCCAGGGGAAGCCCTGATGAAGATCTTGGCCCTGGGATCGAGCTTGGAATACGGAATGAGTATTTTGCGCACCTTCCTTCGGGAGGAATGATCTCGAGGTAGTCTAATTCAAGATTAAAGCTAAACACAATAATGTCAAGTATATGCTAAAATATAGATAATATGAGAATCGGATTATTTACGGAATGTTATGAGCCGGTGATTAATGGCGTGGTGCACTCGATGCGCAACACCAAGCGCGGCCTTGAGGCAATGGGCCAGGAGGTTTTTGTTTTTGCTCCTGATTATAAAGAAAAAAATTTAAGAGAAAAAAATGTTATTCACTGCAAAAGCACTCCGCTCCCGGGAAAGCTCGGATATCATTATATCCATCCTTTAAAAGAAGAGATAAAAAAACTGGCGGCTAAAATGGATATCATCCACACCCACCACCCCTTTACCATAGGTAAATATTCATCTGAAATCGCCAGAGCCAATAACATCCCTCTCCTTTTTACCCATCACACCCAATATGGCCAGTACACCCACTACGTCCCCCTGCTTCAACAAAGGACCAAGAATTTTCTCTATGGTTTTTTAAAAAATTTTTGCAATAAGTGCGATTTGATCATCGCTCCCTCGCTCGGCATTAAAAAAATTATTAATGGAGAATACAAAACTAAGACCGAGATCGAAGTGGTGGAAAATTCAATTGACATCAAAAATTTTCGCAAAAAAAACGACTCCTCCACCCCAAGAATTTTCTCCCAGCTTAAGCCAAATTATAAAATTATCCTTTACACCGGCAGAGTGGCCAAAGAAAAAAACATTGATTTTATTATCAAGGCCTTTAAATTAGCAGTCGTCAAATATCCCGAGGCCTATCTTTTAATCGTCGGCGGCGGCCCAGCCATTCAACCACTACAAAGACTTTGCGTTAAACTCGGCCTCATTGGCCAAGTTATTTTTACTGATATGGTACCCTATTCCCAAATGAAGCGCTTTTATAATTTTGCTGATTTTTTCATCACCGCCTCTAAAACCGAGGTTCATCCCCTCGTTCTTTTGGAAGCAATGGCTGCCGGGCTCCCGGTGATTGCCTTAGACGCTATCGGCACCTCTGATATTGTCCAACCCGGCCACACCGGCTATATTGTCCGTGACGATATCACTGAATTCAGTGAAAAAATCCTTTACCTCTTGAAAAATCCCACACGACTTGCGATAATGTCCCAAAATGCCGCCAAGGAGATAAATTATTATTCTATACCCAATATGGCCAAAAAAATGCTCGGCGCGTATCATAAAGCAAAAGATTTACATCAAAAAAAATCATGAAAATCATCCAAAATCCAAATCAAATTTTAAGAAAAAAAGCTAAATCCATTAAAAAAATTGATGGGGAGATTTTAAAGATTATCGAAAAAATGGAAAAAACATTAAAAACAACCAAAAAAGGGGTGGCTATTGCTGCTCCTCAAATCGGGATTTCTAAAGCAATTATTTTTGCAAAATACAAGAAGAAAAAGAAAAAAGACGTCTCAATACCACGCACAATTTTAATTAATCCCAAGATTATCAAGTATTCAAAAGAAACAATAGAAAAAGAAGAGGGGTGTCTGTCTTTTTATAAGCCGGAAATTAGAGGCGTAGTCAAACGGTCGCGCAGAGTTATTGTCTCGACCCTGACTGAAGAAGGATTAAAAAAAGAAATCAAAGCTCAAGGTTTTATAGCTCGAGTGATGCAACATGAGATTGACCACCTAAACGGCATTCTTTTTGTTGACCGAGCTGACCAGACCACCATTTATAAGGTTAATGAGAAAAATAAAAATGAAAAGAAAAAGAAATAAAATCAAGATTATTTTTTTTGGCAGTGACTCTTTTTCTGTGCCAATTTTAGAAGCGCTTTTAGCTAATTTTGAGGTGGCTCTAGTCATCACCAAAAAAGACCATCAATTAGGCGACAGGGTTAAAAAATTAAAATTGCTCATTATTGACAAATTTAATTCTCAAAATATCGCTGAAATAAAGAGCCGAAAAGCTGATCTTTATGTGGTGGCCGCTTTTGGATTGATGATTCCTAAAACTCTCTTAAAATCTCCTGAGGGGGTCGCGACTATTAATGTCCATCCTTCGCTCTTGCCAAAATATCGCGGTCCGAGCCCGATTGAATCAGCCATTCTCGCTGGCGATAAAAAGACCGGCGTTTCAATTATGGTTTTAGATGAGAAAATGGACCACGGACCGATTATTGCTCAAGAAGAGGAGGTTATCGATGACGAGTATGATGATTTTATTACTCTTTCCGAGCGGCTGGAAAAACGCGGGGCTGACCTGCTCGTCAAAACAATCCCCGACTTTATCACCAGTAAAATAAAACTTAAGCAACAAAATGAAACTCAAGCGTCTTACTGCAAATTAATTAAAAAAGAAGACGGCAGGATTGATTTCACCCAAAATGCAGACCAAATCCTCCGTCATATTCGCGCCTTTGTCCACTGGCCGGGAAGCTTTGCTGTTTGGAAAGAAAAGAATAAGATAGTCAAAATTATCGAGGCTCGACTTCAGCGCGCCCTCCCCGAGCCGCCAATCACCGCAGGTCTTGTTTTCAAGACCGACACCGGCAAACCGGCCGTCGTCTGCGGCAGAGAGGCAATCATCATCGAGACAATCCAAATTGAAGGCAAAAAGCCAGTTGATTCAATATCTTTTCTTAATGGTTATTCTGATTTTATTGGAACGAATTTGGGGTAAATAATATATTAACAGGGCTTACGCAAATAACTTGATACTGTCATTGCGAGGAGGTCGTAGACCGACGAAGCAATCTAGGGATGGCGAGATTGCCGCGGCCGACTGCGTCGGCCTCGCAATGACATTGTGCGTAAGTCCTCAGATTAAAACAATATTGTGCAAGAATCTGAAAGAGATGAACAACACGTCGAATATCTCAAAGAAGTAATCGGGAAAGCAAAATCAGAAGCACCTCTGGCTGAAGATTTAGAAGCCGCCAAAGATAAACACGATAAATCAATCAGGGATTTTGTCGCTGGCAGGATTTCAAGAACGGAATTTGAGGATCAAGAACTAATGGAAGGGTCAATTGAACTTCAATCAGAAAATGATTTTAAACTAGCTCTTTCAATTATTGGTTTCGATCGTGAAACGATTGAAGAATTAACCTCTCATGAGATCGAGCATTATCATGAAGCTGAAGATAGCGGGCTTAAACCCACATTTTTGATCCAATTTTTTCGCGGAAAAGATGATAAATTGAGCTTATATCCTTCAGTAAAATTATCACTCCCAGAAGATATGGCAGACGACCAAATACGAGAGGCTTTGAAAAAAGTTATTGGGGCCGCAAACGATTTGAGCCCACGCGACCAAAGTCAACTTGAGAATGAATGACGAAAATATTTACTTCTGCTCGAAATTTGACAATAATTTTACAGGGCTTAAAATAAAAATGTATGGCAAAAAAAGAAATGACAAACAACGAGATTGTAGAAATAATGCAAAAAGAATTTCGTAGCGTTAGGGGTGAAATTAAATTAACTAAAAAAGAACTCAATAAAAAAATAGGTTCTGTCAAATCAGATCTGGGCTCTGTTAAATCAGAGTTAATTGAAAAAATCGAAGCGGAAAGTTCTTTTGTCGCTGGCGTTGCCAAAAGAGGATTCGATGAAGCCGAAGAGAAAAATAAATTAGCTCATAAAGAACTGAAATCAGAAGTCAGGGATATTAAATCCAATACCAGCCAAATTTTAAGACAGCAACAAGCAGAGGTTGACCGAGACGATGATCAGGATTTGAGTATAAAGGATCACGAAGGAAGAATTATAATTTTAGAAAAAGAAAAAGAAGTCGTCTGATTGACGAAAATATTCCCTTATGCTAACATATGGTAGTGTTTGAAAATTGACACACAGTGTCATCCTGAGGCGATGCCGAAGGATCCCATGAGATTCTTCACTTTGTTCAGAATGACAATCAAAGGGGTCAGAATGACAAAAAAATAATTAAAATCGCCATGCTTAAAATTCGCTTATCCCGAACCGGCAAGAAAAATTCCCCTTCTTTTCGCATTGTCGTGACCGAACATTACAAACCGGTTAAAGCTGGTTTTATTGAGCATTTCGGTTTTTATAATCCCAGCTCAAAACAATTCCAAATTGACAAAAAAAAACTTGAATCCTGGATGAAAAAAGGCGCGACCTGCTCACCCACCGTCAACAATCTTTTAGTCAGAGAAAAAATTTTTAAGAAAGATAAGGTGATTAAGATAACGCGGGTACCAAAACCCAAAGAAGAAGATAAGACTGAAAAAAAAGCTAATCCAATCTCAAATCAAAAATCAAAAATATCAAATAAAAACTCAAATACAAAATAAAAAATATCAAATTTATAGATTTTGAGATTTGATATTTAAAATTTCATTTGATATTTGATATTTGTTATTTGATATTTCAAGATGGATACCAGATAGACATTTTGACATTGATATGCTAAGGTATAAACAAGAAATACAGTTACGCCACATAACAGGCGTGGTCGAAATAAAAGAAAGAAAGGCAAAAAAGTATTATGGGAAGCAAAGCTGATCAAGAGTTTGTAGAGTTTATTGTTAAGGGAATCGTCTCTAATCCTAACGATGTCAAGACCGATCGTACAGTTGACGAGATGGGCGTTCTGATTACGCTCGACGTCAATGCGGAAGATATGGGTCAGGTTATCGGCAAAGAAGGAAAGACGGCCAAGGCAATCAGAACCCTACTTCGCGTTCTCGGCGCTAAAGAGAATGCTCGCGTTAATCTCAAGATTAACGAGCCAGAAGGCTCAACCCGAGGCAGGAGAGAAGAAGCGCCTGTTGAAGCGCCAGCTGAAGAGACTCCGGCAGAAGAGTAAAGTTAAAAATAGTTTTGAATAAA
>JAHJRZ010000032.1 GCA_018830605.1 Patescibacteria group bacterium
AATTATGGCGGCGAGAATTAAAAATTATATATGAAATCAACATTTAAGAAACAGCACGGCACCGCCCTTTTGGTCGCTATTCTTCTTGCCGGAGCCATCTCCCTGGTTGCTTTTGGCATGACCAAGGTTGCTTTAAATGAAATTTTTGTCGGCACCAAGGGGGAAGAGGGTTTAGAAGCCTTTTATGCGGCGCAAGCCGGGATTGATGACGGCTTGATGCGTTTTAAGTTTCACGATAAAGCAGATCTGGAGTTGCCGGCAGATGCTGAAAAAGACTCTAAAAAAGTAATAAGAGTCTATATTAATAAAAATGCCGGCGAGGTGGGAAAGGTATCAGTAGTAAACCCAATAAATACCCCTCCCAGCTTAACAGTAGATGATTATGTGTACGACCTTAAGGTTTGGTATAAAGAAAGTTGTCTGCCGCCAAAGGGTTGTGTTTATGAATTAGAGAAAGATCAATCAATTTTATTGGGCCTCTTGGATGCTGGAAGTTCGATTCAAGTTTCATGGGATACAACAAATAGAATTATAAATTCCGAAGATCAGAAAAAAGCAGGATTGTGGTATCGTCTTTTTGACCCAGTTCACCCCAGCCAGATTGACCCAAGAGGCGAGAGTCGTGAGTTTTTAACCATATTTTCTTCTTACAATAATTCAGTTAATACTGCTGACGATAGGCTTGAACCGTACACCATTGTTAATGGAACAACGAAGGCTGTTTTGACTCGGTCGGCCAGGTCATTAAAGCTCAAAGCTTTTTTGCCCTCAACTGACAATAAAATCAAAGTTAAAATTCTAACTAACGAAGGGAAAGTTATTGGCGGGCCCAAGACCTACATTGAATCAACCGGGTACTACGGCGATACCGCCAAAAAAATTGTGGCCACCATTGACCGCGATTCAAAATCGATTATTGATGTCTTTGATTATGTTATCTATTCTGGACAAGGTCCGCTGCCCAGATAATAATTTGAAATAAAGGCCAATTTATAATAAGATTTAAGAGTCTTATTTTTTTATGTCAGATAGAATTAAAGTCTATTGCGACGGAGGAGCGAGAGGCAATCCGGGTCCTGCTGGAGTTGGGGTGGTTATAATTGACGCAAAAAATCGCGAAAAAAAATTTAAAAAATATCTCGGCTCAAAAACCAATAATCAGGCCGAGTATGAGGCCGTCATCTTTGCCCTAAATTTAATTAAGAGTGATTATAAAGATAAAAAGAAGATTAGATTTTATCTTGATTCAGAGTTAGTCGTCAAGCAGATGAGAGGGGAGTATAAGATTAAAAATAAGAAGCTGGGACGGCTTTTAATTAAAGCCAGAAATGAAATTTTAAAGCAAGGGCTCTTAGCTGATTTTTATCACATCCCGCGATTAAAAAATCATCAAGCTGATTTATTAGTTAATCAAGCGATAGAGAAAAAATCTAATGCGTAATTTAAAATCAATTGATTGGGTTTTATTATCTCTGATTATTCTGCTCTTGCTCTTTGGCTTGGTAGTTATTTTTAGCATTACCTTTCATACTTCTAAACAGAATCTGGCATCTTCACAGTTGATCTACGCCATTTTAGGGCTGGGGCTCTTGGTTTTATTTACCGCCATAGACTATCGCACTCTAAGTTCCGCCTCGATCGTCCTTTATATTATCGGCATTGCGCTTTTGGTCTTAGTGCTTGTTTTGGGACGGAGCAAGCTCGGCTCGACCCGCTGGATTGAACTCGGTTTTTTTAATTTTCAGCCCTCGGAGATTTTCAAAGTGATCTTAATTTTGACCCTCTCAAATTTTTTAGCCAAAAAAGAAGATATTTTAGTCTTTGATTTTTTGTTTTATTTAGGGCTTATTGCTCTGCCCGCCGCCTTAGTTCTTTTAGAGCCGGATCTGGGCACCGCCTTTATTTATGTGATTATCGGCCTTGCTCTTTTTATCGCCTGCCGGAGCAAAGAGATTTATCTCTTAATTACCGGGCTGATCGGGGCGATCTTACTGCCTATCTTTTGGTTTTTTATTCTCAAATTCTATCAGCGGGAGAGGATCCTAACTTTTATTGATCCGAGCCACGATCCTTTTGGTTCGGGCTATAATGTCCTGCAGTCAACCATCTCGGTCGGCTCAGGCGGGCTCTTGGGCCGCGGTCTCGGCCATGGGCCGCAGAGCCAGCTTAATTTTCTGCCCATTGCGCACACTGATTTTATCTTTGCCTCGCTGGCGGAAGAGCTTGGCTTTATCGGCGCTGGGCTCTTATTAATTCTTTTTTTAATTTTAATTATGAGAATTGTCAGTATTGCCGTTTCAGCCAAAGACGCGCTCGGACGGTATCTCGCTTTTGGCGTGGCAGCGATGATTCTTTTTCAAGTCCTGATTAATGTGGGGATGAATATCGGGCTGATGCCGGTCACCGGAATCCCTCTGCCTTTGATCTCCCACGGCGGCTCGTCCCTCTTCTCAACCATGATTGCTCTCGGCATCGTCTGTAGCATCTTCATCCGCCGCAAATCAATCACCTTCAGTTAAACACCTCGGGTATTACACCTCGTAGGTGTAAGAGCGGAGGTGCAGGTTTTATAGGTTTATTCTAATAAGAGATTGTCAATTTCCAGCAATTTTTTGGCGTATTCGGCATAATCTTGGACAAATTCTTTATACTTTTTCGGTGAACCGATAATTTCTAAAATCATTTCAGGATTACAGAGTCTGGTTGTTTTATTTTTAATAAATAATTTAAATGAGGACCATTGGTAGTATTTTGGTTTTTCGACTAAATTAGCAATACAGGGGTTAATGTGGATATATCGAGAAAGATGAATCAATTGATCCTCATCTTCAATTTCGACTGATTTGAATCTTCCTTGAAAGATTGGTCCAACACGGTCATATTTAGTGTTAAAATAACGAGCAAAGCTATTTAGGGAATCTTTCATAAATTGAGATGTTCCTCCATTTTTTAATTGTTCGACCATTAGATGAAAATGATTTGGCATTAAGCAATAGGAAATTATAGAAATCATTGGCTTTTTGGGGTTAGCAGACAAAACTTTAATGAGTTTTTCTTTTTTGATCATTGATATTCTTGTTTTTAATTCAATATCTAAATAATAAGCAAAATTATCTAAAAGACGCTGATAATCATTTGAATCACCAAAAATTTTTTGTTTGGCGACTCCTCGATTATAAAGATGATAAATTTTACCGTTGACAAAATTTCTGATTTTTTCCATGGTTTTATTATACCACATTATTTGCACCTCGGGTATTACACCTCGTAGGTGTAGGAG
This sequence comes from Patescibacteria group bacterium, assembly GCA_018830605.1. Taxonomy (GTDB): domain Bacteria; phylum Patescibacteriota; class UBA1384; order JAHJRZ01; family JAHJRZ01; genus JAHJRZ01. Next base: position 3,281 of record JAHJRZ010000032.1, read on the forward strand.
CGGAGGTGCAAAATATCATCGCGATTGACATTTTGGGTGATAAATACTAATATTTGGGTGCTGTTGCGAAAGCAGGATAGAGTCCCGCGGAAACGTCGGGACCAACATAGGTAAAGAAGGGTGAGAGATGCTCAGTCCAACGAACAACAAGGCAACTGTCTGGGTGAAGACTATGGGTGGTTCTCTATGTGATAGGGCTGAAGTTGTGATACATCGTTTTGTAGGCACTGATGACTTTCATCTCGTCCTTGTCAGAGAGGTACAAGAAGCAGCAGTGAAGACGGCAGGAAATGCAGAGATCAAGACAATTGAAGTGGAATTCCCTCTCCCAAGAGGCGTCGTCTCGAAGGAGATGAAGAGCATAGAGTACGCAACCGACGTTCTCGGCGATTAGTCGTCGATCACCGTCGCCTTGAAAGGAGGCAAGCGAGAAATGGAGTTAATGATGGCAATCGGACGTATGGCTGTTCTTGCGGTCACAGCCTATTTGGTCGTTTTGAGCTTGTTTGGCTTGGTTTTAGTCTTCTACGCCGATCTTCGCAGACCAAAGGCCGAGCCAGGATGAGCTCAAAGACAACTCACAGACACAGCCCTTGGCGGGAAGCAATTCCTGATCCAGGGCTTTTTTATATGCACCTCGGGTATTACACCTCGTAGGTGTAGGAGCAGAAGTGCAGGGGGTTGTATTTTTTTGAAACTATGTTATTATTTAAGAGGATTAAGACAACCAGGTTGTAAGATTTTTATATGGTCAAAAAGGATTTCGCGGTGATTAAAACAGGCGGAAAGCAGTATCTTGTCTCTAAGGGAGATGAGATTTTGATTGACAGGATTAATGAAAAGAAAGGCAAAAAATTAAGTCTTGAGACACTTTTAAAGAAGAGCGGGAAAAACCTAAAAATTGGAAATCCTATTTTAAAAACCGGAGAAGTTAAGGGTGAGATAATTGAGGAAATAAAAGACGAAAAGATTATTGTTTTTAAATACAAGGCAAAAAAAAGGTATCGCAAGAAAACAGGCTTTCGCGCTAAAAAAACCAAGATAAAAATATTAAGCATTTAAGATGGGATTTGTAAATTTAGCTCTTAATTATTTTAGAGCCTCCTACCGCGAGCTCGGCAAAGTCTCCTGGCCAAAAAGAGAAGAAGTGATTTGGCTGACAGTCTTGGTGGTAGTAATTATTATTATTGCCGCTCTGTTTCTGGCCTTAGTTGATTTTGGCCTGACCAGTTTGGTAACTTATCTTTTAAGTTTAAGTATTACTAAATAATATGGCTAAAAAAGACAAAAAAAATAAAAAAAAGATTACCCTCTTTCCCAAAAAAAACGTCAAGAGAGGCGGCCGCAATTGGTATGTCATCCATACTTATTCCGGGTACGAAGACCAAGTGGCGGATAACATGAAGCAGAGAATTGAGTCAATGGGAATGCAGGAGAAAATTTTTGATGTGATGGTGCCGACAGAAAAGAGCGTGGAGATGAAGGGCGGGAAGAGAAAAATTTTAGAAAAGAAGATCTTTCCCGGTTATGTCTTGGTAGAGATGATGGTTGAGGAAGATTCTTGGTATGTAGTGCGCAATACTCCTAATGTGACGGGTTTTATCGGTTTTGGCACCAGCCCCACCCCGATCTCCCAAGATGAAGTTAAACGACTCAAACGCAAGATGGGTGAAGAGATGCCTAAATTCAAAATTGACTTTAAGATAGGAGACCAAGTCAAGATTACTGACGGGCCGTTTAAGGATTTTGACGGCGTGGTAGACGCGATTGACGAGCAGAAAGGGAAGATTAAGGTTTTAGTTAATATGTTCGGCCGCGAGACTCCGGTCACGTTAGATTTTCTTCAGGCGAAGAAAATCTAAAAATCCCAAATCCAAAATCCCAAATCCAAAACAATATCAAATAATAAAATTCAAAATATGGCGAAATCGATAAAAGTAAAAATTAAGCTCCAAGCTCCGGCTGGCAAAGCCAATCCGGCCCCTCCAATTGGTCCGGCTCTGGGCCAGCATGGGGTCAATATTATGGAGTTCTGCAACCAATTTAATGAACAGACAAAAGACCTTGGCGAGGTTATTATTCCGGTTGAGATGACGGTCTTTGAAGATCGAAGTTTTGAATTTATTTTAAAATCTCCGCCCGCTTCCGAACTTTTAAAAAAAGCAGCTAAGATTGAAAAAGGTTCAGGCAATCCCTTAAAAGAAAAAGTCGGCAAGGTCAGCCGGGCCCAAATAAGAGAGATTGCGCAGATGAAGATAAATGATCTCAATGCCTCTGATTTGAAATCAGCCCAAAAGATAATCGAGGGCACAGCTATTTCAATGGGACTCGAAGTTATAAATTAAATTCAGAGACCTCCTTTGATCTCTGAAATTGTTATCTAATTCATCTTAATTAGAAAGACCGATCTTTGTCAAACTAAATTTTCTGTGGATAAAGTGATATAATATTCTAATATGTCTGACAAAAAATATTGGGTGGCCATTAACGGCTGTTCAGCGATCGGACCGGCGAGATTCAGACGTCTTTATAATTATTTTTCCTCGATGCAAGATGCTTGGTATTCGACTAACGCGGAGTGGAAAAAAGCGGGGCTTGAAGAGAAGGTGATTTATGAGTTACGCCGCACCGTGGAGACAATCGACCCCGAGAAAGAGATGGAGAAGTTAAGATCTCGCCAAATCGGCGTGGTGACGATCAGGGAAAAAAACTTTCCTCAAAATTTGAAAAAAATTGATAGGCCGCCAGCTATAATTTATATCAAGGGAGAATTAAAAAAGTGCGATGAGATTGCCTTGGCAGTGGTGGGAACGAGGAGAATGAGTTATTACGGCCAAGCCGTGACCGAGAAAATTTCAGCTGATTTGGCAAGATCCGGGGTAACGATTGTTTCCGGTTTAGCTCGAGGAGTTGATACTATCGCCCACAGGGCGGCGCTCGAGAATGGAGGACGGACGATCGGAATTGCGGGCAGCGGACTTGATGAATATTCGTTTTATCCGCCGGAGAATGTAAATTTGATGCAGAAAATAATTGAGGGCAGGGGGGCGGTAATCTCGGAATATCATTTGGGCGTTCCGGCCTTAAGGGAGCACTTTCCGGCGCGCAACCGTTTAATCTCCGCTCTGTCTTTAGGGGTTTTGGTGACTGAGTGCCCCCAAAAGTCAGGGGCGCTCTTAACGGCGCGAGCGGCCTTGGAGCAGGGCCGCGAAGTCTTTGCCGTGCCGGGCGATATTCGCAGCCCAAATTCACAAGGCGCCCATAATCTTATCAAGATAGGAGCTAAATTAGTTACAGAGGCCCAAGAGATTCTAGAGGAGTATAATCTTGAACCAGGCCAGAATAAAGAGGCGCCTGATCTTCATCCAGAAACCAAGGAAGAGGCAAAACTTTTTGATTTTTTGTCGATTAAACCGATAAGTTTTGATTTTTTGGTCAAAAAAACCAAACTTGATTCGAGTATCGTCAGTTCTACCTTGACCATGATGGAGATACAGGGTAAGGTGAGGAACGTGGGGATGAATAAATACATTATTAAAAAGTAAAAAGTCAAAACTAAAAAGTAAAAATTTATGAATTTGTTGATTGTTGAGTCGCCAGCCAAAGCGAGAACTATCGAAGGATATTTAGGAGGCGATTTTCAGGTTCTTTCAAGTTTTGGCCATATTAGAGATCTGCCTAAAAAAAAGATTGGCGTCGATACGGAAAATAATTATCAGCCTGAATATCATATTCTCTCGAAAGCTCGGGCGAATTTAGCTAAGATAAAAACGGCTTTGGGGAAAGCAGATAAAATATATCTGGCGACTGATTATGATAGAGAAGGCGAGGCCATCGCTTGGCATCTTACCCACGCCTTGGGTGTGGGAAATCAAAAATATTTACGAATTACTTTTAGTGAAATTACCCAAAGTGCGATTAAGAATGCGGTTAAAAATCCTCGAAAGATTGACATGGACTTGGTGGATGCCCAACAGGCAAGGAGGATTTTAGATCGGCTGGTGGGCTACAAACTCTCGCCATTTTTATGGAAAAAAGTGGCCAGAGGTCTTTCTGCGGGACGGGTTCAATCAGTAGCGGTGCGGTTAATCGTGGAGCGGGAGCGGGAGATTGAAGAATTTAAACCGGATGAGTATTGGGAAGTGATAGCCAATCTTCTTAAAGATGAACCCGACCCCGAAGCAAACTTCGGGGTATCAGGGCGGGTTCGTTGGCAAGGTAGCAGCTCCGCTGCATCTATTGGCCTTCATCCTCGAGGCAAGCCTCGAGGTATTCAGGCTATTCCCAATAAGGATCTGATTAAAGCGAAGCTTATAACGGTTGACGGCAAACCAATAAAAAAATTAGAGATTAATTCGCAAAAAAAGTCAGAAAAGATTAAGAACGACCTTGAAAAAGCAAAGTATGCAGTTTCTAAAATTTCAGATAAAGAGCGGCTGATGCACTCGCCCGCCCCTTATCGCACCGCCACTTTACAACAAGATGCCGCGCATAAGCTTCGTTTTTCTGCCAAAAAGACAATGTTTGTGGCGCAAAAATTATATGAGACCGGCCACATTTCTTATATGCGCACTGATTCGACTAATCTCTCAGCAGAGGCGATCAAAGGCGCGCGCCTCTATATTAAAGAAAAATTAGGTAAAAAATACTTACCCGAAGCGGCCAATATTTATAAAACAAAAAATATCGGGGCGCAGGAAGCGCACGAGGCGATAAGGCCGACTAACCCTAAACTTGGACCAGAAGAGATAAAGAATAATTTATCAAATGAAGAGTTTAAGCTTTATGAATTGATCTGGCGTCGGATGATCGCTTCTCAGTGCCAGAGCGCCAAAATTTCTGATAGAAGAATTGAGGTCCAAGCCAAAGAATACGGCTTTATGGCTCTTGGCCGGACGATTAATTTTGATGGTTTTTTAAGAGTCTACTCCTTAGGCCTGAAAGATGCGTTTCTGCCTGAATTAAAAAAAGGCGAAGCGCTTAAGCTTAAAAATTTGGATTTGAGCCAGAAATTTACCCAGCCAAGGCCGAGGTTTAGCGAAGCTTCTTTAGTTCGCGAACTTGAAAAAAAAGGCATTGGCCGGCCCTCGACTTACGCTCCGATTATGTCCACGATTGAGGATAGGCAGTATGTTAAAAAAATTGACGGCTATTTCCATCCAGAAGAGATTGGGAAAGTCGTCAATGATGTTTTAGTCGAACACTTTCCCGAGGTGGTTGATTATAATTTTACGGCCAAGATGGAAGGGGATTTGGATAAAATAGCCGATGGAAAATTAAAATGGGTGGCTGTCATTGATGAATTTTTTAAGCCTTTTGCCAAGCATTTAGCTCTTAAAGAAAAGACATTAAAGAGAGAGGATATTACCCATCAAAAAACAACTAAAAAATGCCCTGACTGCAAAAAAGGGGAAGTCATTATCAAGATGGGGCGCTATGGCCGATTTTATGCCTGCAGTAATTACCCTGAATGTGTCTACAAAGAAAAGATTAAGAAGAAGGAAGTTTTAAGCGCAGAAACAAAAAAACTACAACTTAAGGCCGAAGAATTATTAAAGAAGAATCAGAAGTGCAAGCAGTGTAAAGCAGGGATGGCGGTTCGAACCAGCCGTTATGGCGTCTTTTTGGGCTGCACAAATTATCCCAAATGCCGTAATATAATTCCAATTGAAGACGAGTCAGCCCCATACTGCCCCAAGTGCCAGAAAGGCAGGGTCGTCAAAAGATTTACTAAAAAAGGAAAGATTTTTTGGGGCTGTTCCAAATATCCCAAGTGCGACTTCGCCTCGTGGATGAAACCAAAATTATGAAAGATATTTTGCCTCGACAAGTCAGAAGATTAATTGAGGAGTTAGCCAAACTCCCCGGGATCGGCCCTAAGAGCGCTTCGCGCCTTGTTTTTTATCTCTTAAGCCGGCCGAAAACGAGAAGTGATGAATTGGGAGAGGCAATTTTAAATTTAAAAAATAATTTAAAAAAATGCCAGCGCTGTTTTAATATCGCGGAAAAAGAATTCTGCCCAATTTGTGAGGATTTAAACCGAAATTCTAATTTAATTATGATTGTTGAGAGCGCGCTCGACGTCATTGCTTTGGAAAAATCTCGCGAGTACCGGGGAGTTTATCATATTTTAGGCGGAGTGATTAAGCCGATCGAGGGAATCGGGCCAGACGAACTGCAGATCAGGGAATTATTAGAGAGAGTAAGAGAGAACAGAGAGCTTGAAGAGGTGATTTTAGCCACTAATCCTAATCTTGAGGGCGAGGCGACCGCCATGTATTTAGCTAAAAAAATAAGCGACTTGGCTAAAAAATCAGGCCGTAAAATTTTAGTGACGCGCATCGCGCGGGGGCTTCCGGTCGGCGCAGACCTTGAGTATGCCGATGAAGTAACGCTTTCTAGGGCGCTTGAAGGAAGGCGAGAATTTATCCACACCCCTGACTCTTGACAATAAAAGTCAATTGGACTATAACTTTAAGCAGTCTGCACTTTAAAATTTACCCCGTCAAATAATTTGCAGCGGCAAATTACCGCCGCTGGCGGTATTTGACAGGGCAAGAAGGAGGGAAGATGAGCTATTTTGAATGTAGTAATTGCAGTTTTTCAACTGATGACGCGAGCGTCCCTGATTGTCCGCACTGCGGCGGATATCTTTCTGAAAAGGAAGAAGAGACCATCGCCCTTGATGACTCAAAGACGATGGAAGAGATGTATTATTAAAAAAAGATTTAATTAAACCCCTCGTTAAATCGGGGGGTTTTTGTTTGGCTGATTTTGTGCTTTAATGATCTTATGAAGAATAATTTTTGGCAACAATTAAATAAACCTATTATTGCTCTGGCGCCGATGGCGGGCATTACGGATAGCGCTTTTAGGCAGATTTGCAAAGGAGAGGGCGCGGATCTTGTTTATTCTGAAATGATCTCAAGTTATGGCCTAGCCCATGGCGGTAAAAAGAGCTTTAACCTCTGTTGTTTTAAAGAAATCGAGCGTCCCATAATTATTCAAATTTTTGGCAGAGACCCCAAAATAATGGGCGAGGCGGCTTTAATAATAGAAAAAAAGTTCAAACCAGACGGCCTTGATATAAATTTCGGCTGCCCGGCAAGAAGAGTGGTTAGTTCTGGCCACGGCGCCGCCTTAATGGATGAACCAGAATTAGCCGAAAAGATTGTGCGACACATAAGCAAGAAGATTAAAATTTTCTTGTCAGTCAAGACCCGGCTCGGCGCTAAGAAAAAGACCGAGATTTTCGATTTTGCCAAAAGGATGGAGAGTGCTGGCGTTCAGGCGATCGCCATTCACGGCCGAACTTTAAAGCAAGGTTTTAAGGGTGAAGCAGACTGGCAGCCGATTTATAAGACAGCTAAACTGATCAAAATACCAGTGCTTGGCAATGGCGATATTAAAAATCATGGGGAGATTAAAGAGAAATTAAAAAATCTTGCCGGTGTTTTGATTGGTCGCGGGGCGCTCGGCAATCCCTTTATCTTTAATCAAAAAGAGAAGCCTGATTTTAAGGAAATAAAAAAAGTTATTTTAAAACACGCCTCTTTAGCAGAAGAAGAAAAAAAAGAGAGGGGATTGATTGAAATGAGAAAACATTTATGCTGGTACATAAGGGGAATACCAAAAGCAAAACAACTTCGTCAGAGATTAGTTCAAATAAAAAATATTGAAGAAATAAAAGAGATTTTAGACACGGCTTACGCACGATGTCATTGCGAGGAGCGAAGCGACGAAGCAATCCAAGAGATGTCGAGATTGCCACGGCCGCCTACGGCGGCCTCGCAATGACATTCAAGATTAGACCAATGCAGACAATTTTTGAAGACAATTATCTAAAAGTCATCGACAAGCCGGCAGGAGTGATCTCAACGTCTATTTCGTCTTTAATCTGTCACAGGCTCGATAGGGAGACGAGCGGGCTTTTGATTGTAGCTAAGAACAGCGAGATCAAGAGAGAGATTCAACGCCAATTTAAGGCGCGCCAGGTTAAGAAGGTATATTTGGCCCTGGTTTCAGGCATAATCCCCGCAGAGAGGGGCAGGATAGAGGGATACATTGTGCGACACAAGAAAAAGGGAGAAAAAAGGCGGTTTATCCGGGCGCTTGAATTTTCAGTTAAGGAGAAGCATAAGCGGATAGCGATCTCCGAATACGAAGTTAAAAAGATATATCAAAAAGAGGTCTTTAAGAATCCGAGCCAAAAAGATCTGAATTATTTTAGTTTAGTTAAAGTTAGAATTTATACTGGCCGCACGCATCAAGTCCGAGCCCAATTTGCGTCCATACATCATCCGATTATTGGTGATTTATTGTATGGGGGGAAGTTAATGAGAAGAATTAATAAGGATTTGGGTCTCAAGCGGCAGTTTCTGCATGCTTATAAAATTGAGTTTAGACATCCAATTGCTGGGAAGATTATTAAATTAAGATCAGAACTGCCGGAAGATTTAAAAAGGGTGCTAAAAAAGTTAAATTAAAAAGCCGTCGCAGGAACAAAAGAGATTGAGGGATCACGATCCCGGTTTCTCTTGTCCTGCGACGGACATTGTTTGAAGTGCGCTGGAAGGTATGCCGTTCTCGACAGACCTTAGCGATTTAACGCCGTCCGTTGAGTCTGGAGGCAATTGCCTCTCGGCGGGCTACCAGCGCACATTAAGATGTGTGTCCCCGGGAGAAGACGTATCTCACAGCAGAGGTACTCTGTCTGCATTGACCATCCAACCAGCCTCCGCCGAAAGTGGTTGGACTATCAGATGACCAGGGGCACACACAACTCGTTTAAATCAGGATAGATTATATGTTATGATATGATTAAATAATTGTCAAGGATGAGCCATAAAATTTTTATTATCTCTGGTATTTCGGGGTCGGGCAAAGGGACGATTATCAATGGCGTGCTTAAGAGCAGGAGGTTTAATTTAGCCCGGGGAATTAATGTGACGACCAGAAAAAGAGAGCAGAGAGACAGAGACGAGCCCCATTTTCAATACGTAAGCCAAGATGATTTTAAAGAGATGATAAAAAAAGGCGAGCTTTTGGAGTATGATTTCCATCATCAAAATTATTACGGCACTAATCGGATAATTTTAGAAAAATTATTAAAAAACCATAATATATTGATGGAAGCAGATGTTAATGGCGCTTTAGAAATAAGAAATAAAATGGATAGGGTCGTGCTAATTTTTATCAGAGTTGATTTTAATATTTTAAAAAAGAGGATTAAACGTCGGGGCAATGAGACTGATCAAGAAATCAAGATTAGAATGAAGCGGGCAGAGATGGAGAATCAAAAGAGCCAGAAGTATGATTATCGAATTGAGAATCCGGAAGGTCATCCGGAAGTAGCCATAAATAAAGTTTTGGGAATTATTAAACAAGAGTTGCAAAAGAAATAATTATCTTATAAACTTAAACCTATGAGAACCCGTCTTTGGATTTTAATTGGTATTATTATTTTGTTAGTCGCTGGCGCGGCAGTGGTTGACTGGCCTTCGGGGCCATCTATTTTAGGCAGGGAAAAACTTCGGCTGGGCCTTGACCTTCAGGGCGGTTCCCATCTTGTTTATACGGCTGATCTTTCAAAGATAGAAGATAAAGATAAAAATCAGGCCGTCTCCTCGGTCATAGAGGTCATTAGGCGGCGAATCGACGCTTTGGGCGTTTCTGAACCGATTATCCAACAGACCAAGATTTCAGGCGAGGACGCGGTTATTGTCGAGTTGCCAGGCGTAACTGATATTGAGCAAGCTAAAAACTTGGTCGGCAAGACAGCCCAGCTTGAATTTTATGAACAAGCAGCAGAAGGAGAAGAACCAAGTGCAGCCGCTTCAGGTTTCAAGCCGACCGGTTTGAATGGTTCGCATTTAACCAAAGCCGAAGTCCAGTTTGGAGGAGATAGTTCGGGTCAATATGGCGGCAGCCCGGAGATTTCTTTAAGTTTTACTTCTGATGGAGCTAAGCTTTTTAAAGAGATTACTTCAAGAAATATCAGCAAACCGGTGGCAATTGTTCTTGACAACGAGGTCATCTCCGCGCCTACGGTCCAGTCAGTGATTGAGAATGGCCAAGCAGTTATTACCGGAAAATTTACTATTCAAGAAGCAAAAGATCTCTCGATTCAGCTTAATGCCGGCGCTCTGCCTGTGCCGATCAATTTAGTCGAGGAGAGGACTGTTGGCGCAACCCTGGGCAATGAATCAATCAAAAGATCATTAATGGCCGGGCTTATTGGCGCGGTCTTGGTGGCGCTCTTTATGATTATTTATTACCGTTATTTAGGGCTGGTAGCGGCAGTGGCCCTTCTTTTTTACAGTTTGATCGCTCTGGCTATCTTTAAGTTAGTGCCGGTGACCATGACTTTGGCCGGCGTGGCCGGGTTTATTCTTTCTATCGGTATGGCGGTTGACGCTAATATTTTAATTTTTGAGCGCACCAAAGAGGAGGAGCGAGAAGGAAAAGATGAGCTTAATTCAATTAAAGAAGGATTTTCGCGCGCCTGGCCCTCAATTCGTGATTCTAATGTCTCGACCATTATCACCTGTATTATTCTTTTTTGGTTTGGCACGGGTTTGGTGCGCGGATTCGCCTTGACTCTTGGAATCGGAGTCTTAATCTCGATGTTTTCTGCGATTACTGTCACCAGGACAATATTAGAATTATTAACCTTGACTAAACTCGGCAAAAAGATGGTAAAAGTATGAATATAATTGGCAAAAGAAAAATATTTTATTTTATCTCCGGTCTGGTTATTATTTTTTCAGTTGTGGCTATCTTGGTCTGGGGATTAAATTTTGGCATTGATTTTCAGGGCGGGACATTAATTGAGCTTGATTTTACGCCTTCCGGCAAGGAGGTTGACCTCAATCAGGTCAGAGAATCATTTTCTAAAGAAGAGGGAATAAAAAGTTTGAGTGTGCAGGAGACGGGCGAAAACTCCGTTCTGATTAAAGCCGAAGGAATCGATAAAGAGAAGTATAATAGCTTAAAAGATAAGATCAAGAATAATGCCGGTGATTTTACAGAGTCGCGTTTTGAGACGGTCGGTCCGACCGTCAGCTCGGATTTAAAGAAAAAGGCCTTTATTTCCGTCGGGGTGGCTTCTTTGGCGATCATTATTTATCTCGCGATCGCTTTTCGCAAGGTGCCGCGGCCAGCTAACTCCTGGCGTTTTGGAATTACAGCAGTCGTCGCTCTTCTTCATGATCTATTGTTTATGGTCGGTTTATTTGCCATTTTAGGCCATTATTTTGATAATATTGTGGTTGATTCATTATTTATCACTGCGCTCTTAACGGTCTTGGGTTTTTCGGTCCATGATACGATTGTTGTTTTTGACCGGATCAGGGAGAATCTGCGCCGGATGGCGGTCTCGAAAAATTTAAGTTTTTCCTATATTACTAATGAGAGCATTAAGCAGACGATTACGCGCTCCATTAATACTTCTTTTACGGTCTTGATTGCGCTCTTAGCGGTTCTTGTTTTTGGCGGCGAATCTATCTTTGCTTTTGTTTTGGCTCTAATCGTCGGCATTATTGTGGGCACTTATTCCTCAATTTTTGTCGCTTCAGCTTTACTTGTTGATTGGACCGAGTGGAGCATCAGGAGAGAAGCGAAATCCTAAATCCTAAATCCTAAATTCTGAACTCTAAACAAATGTTTGGAAAATTTGAATTTTGAGTTTTGATATTGTTTAGGATTTAGTGCTTTGAATTTAGAATTTCCAGCGCTTCGCGCTGGCGGAGTAGGGAAGTGAAGGGAGTTAAAATTAACCATATTATATGGTTAAAATGGGGGAATTATGAAAAAATCCTCGGGGGAGGATTTTTTTAATCACAAATATCAAACTTGTCTCGAGCGAAGCGAGAGATCAAAAATCCCAAAAAAATCTAAAAATTTTTCTAAATTCAAATTAAAATTTTTTATTTTTTAAATTAAAATGCGAAATTCGGGCACCCTATTTTTTCATCTATCCGGGGGATTCCCCATATTCGCGAACCATTAGTCGGTTATTCGTGAGATATTAGTGTGTGGGGCGAAGCCCTAGACGGCGATCTGCGCTTTGAAATTTTAAAAGACGAAATGTAAGTCGGCTTTACAATTTTTTACACAAAGACACATCTAATTTTCTACCATATATGTCGCATAAGATACATTGTGCGTCGTTGTATCAAAAGATGCTTTGAGTACTAATGTTCGAGCGAGTCGCGGCGAGTCGAGAACTCTCCTGTTAATTTATAGTTGTAAATCCTTAGATTTCCGCCGTTTTTATGCGGCTAAATTTTTGTCTCGAATTGCTACTCCCCTTTTTATGTCAGTAAACAATAAGCAGTTAACAGTAAATAGAAAAAATCGATGATCGTGTTCGTCTTTCTGTTTTCTGTTAACTAATGTGGTGTCGCACAATGTTAAACCCGCCACAAGGAATGTTGTCCCGAAGGACGCTATTCCATGTTGTGGCGGGCTTGTGTGTCAACGGTTGAACAATGGTCCAATCATCGCCCCGGCGGCGAATCCGATGATGGCCAGAGCGATGAAAAGGAGGTTCACCTTCACTTGGATTTCACCTCCCTTTCGGCCGGGCTGTAGAGATTGGCGGGGTCGTCCCCGAGAATAGCGTCGCCGCTGTGGAATTCACTTGGCGACCACCGCACGAAGCCGAGTCCTACTTTGAGATTGTGCCTCGTTGCTGGCGAGCAGACGAGCACAACTGCGAAGACGATGACGGCGAGGACAACTAGAGCGATGAAGCGTCGGTGTTGCCGCGTCCTATTCATTACTCTGCTCCTTTCGTTTCTGCGTTCGTTGTTGCGATTCTTACCGTCTCCATGGCTGTCCTCGTCTCCAGATGAAGCGCCGCGCGAGAACAACCAGAACAGCCAACACCACGACCGGGACAGCGCCTAAGTTAGAATGGACTTCCGACTTCATCATCAGTCCGCCGCCATCTTCCTTGTTCATCTGGCCGACGACAGCCACGACGATGATCAAGAAGATGATGATGGCAGAACTCGGATTCTCTCTGACCATCGTCGCTTGCCTCCCTTTAGGTTCATCATAAAGCTGAAGGATTGTCTTAGAAATACAGCTCCCAGCTGTCAGCATACAGCTTACAGCCCTGACTTGCAAATCTGCTGGCTGCTGTAAAGCTGTTGGCTGGATGCTTTTTTAAATCAATCTTTCAGCTCAATTTACTATTTTGACTTGCACGACTTTCCCCACGATTGTTTGAAAAGTCGTTTATTTATAAAGGTACGGATAGTGGCGGTATGGCTAAATGTTTTAGCGGGCAGGTTTGCGGCTAAATTTATTGGTTGCCCGCCACTATCTTGGGCTTGAAGCAATGTGCGTGATCTCTTTTTCTTATCGTTTCTTTTATCCGGCTTTACGAGCCACGCGAGGTGCCTGGTCGAGCATTGTCCCGAGCTCGCGGAATAGTGTCTCCGCATCTTCACTCAAGACCGTCTCGTCAGGCAGTTCTCCGTCGAGATTGATGCCGTTATCGGCAGCAATCTTTTCTTGGAGTTGCTGTTTTTTCTTGGCGAATGTTCTCGCCAAATCCCCGATTGGACCCTTGTCTTTGGTTAGTCCGGAGAGGATCTGCGGCGAGGGACGGTGGAAAAACGCAGCTACATCTGTCAGAGTTGACATTTTCCCCTACTCCTTCTTGGGATTACTGGTCTCGCTTCGCGAGATCAGGTCGCTTGAGGCGATGCTCAAGGCAACAGGGAGAGTTTATTATTATCTTATTAAAATTATTAAACTCTTTCTGCTATCTTGAGATTTCTCAACACCACTTTGGCAACGATCGGATGAAAAGTCGTTTATAATCTTTTGAATAAAATCCGAAACTATTTCACGATCGTGAGCTAATTCCTGATTTTATAGTTGTAAAAACTAGTCGGATTACCGAGACTAATCTCTCAAGGCAACAAACACATTATATCATATCATAATTATTTTGTCAATACTTTGATGTCGCACAATGATTTAATTAAAACCGCCTTTTTGGGCGGTTAAATTATAATTTGATATTTTTGATTTGATATTTTTTATTCGTCCCTATCTATTTTATGCGTCTCGCCTTCGTTAATAGTCGTATGCCCGTCTTCATCCGTCTTGATTGAGTCAATCGTCTTTCGAATATCAGTAACTTTTGGTGAACTGCTCCCGGTTTCCAGCTTCCGGCTTCCAGCTGGTTGCTGATTGTTGACTGCTGATTGCTCTCGGTAGAGCACATAAAATCTCTCTCCCTTAGTATCCATTACTTCCTGCCATCCCGCGGGATGGCTGCTCCCGGCTTCCAGCTCCCGGCTTCCAGCTCCCGGCTTCCAGCTCCCGGCTGTCGGCTGGTTGCTGATAGCTGGTTGCTGTTGGCTGGCGGCTGGCGGCTGTTTATTTAACAGCTTCTCCACTGCCGAGACATTGGCTTTGCGAATATTGGCTTCTACTGTCTCTACTAGTTGGCCGTATTTTTGCCGTGATTGCTCAATCACTTTTTCATGATTATTAGTTGTTTCAGTATAGGGTGGGATATTGGTTGCCGAGAATGGGATAGTCGTCACTCCTTCAATCGACATTTTGACATAAATATGATATTTATCCAGATTAATTAAATCCGTCTCTTCAAAAACAGGAATATATTCTTTGGCCAAAAGCGGAGCGTCTGACGCGCCCACGCGAAAAGTAATCATCGTGCCCACATTGCCAAAGACCGCATCTCTGACTTCTTCTGACATCTGCGTTACGTATTGATTGGCGATAATAATATTTAAGTGGTACTTGCGCGCTTCAGACAAAATGGCGGCAAATGATTCAGTGGCAAAATTTTGGAACTCATCCACATACATATAAAAATCAACTCGTTCGGTTTCTGGAATTCTCGCCCGCATCATGGCGGTTATCTGAATTTTAGTAATTAACATAGCTCCGATTAAAGCGCAGTTATCTTCACCGATTTTGCCCTTAGAGAGATTCATCAAGAGAATTTTTTTATTGTCCATAATGTCTTCAATGTCAATCGTTGACTTTGGCTGGCCGAGAATATTTCGAATAGTTGAGGAAGATAAAAACTGCCCGACTTTATTTTGGATGGGTGCGACCGCCTCGGTTCTAAACTTCTGGTCGTAGCGCTCAAATTCATTAATCCAGAAGTCTTTAACCACCGGGTCTTGCACTCGGTCCACCACCTCGCGCCGGTAAGATTCATCAACTAACATCTTCATAATGCCGAGCATGGTCTCGCCCGGGCTTTCAAGAAGGGCTAAAATTGTATTTCGCAAAATATGCTCTAAGCGCGGTCCCCAAGAATCAATCCAGAGTTTTTTAAAGATGCCGATTAATCCGGAGGAGACGATATTTTTGAGCTCGGGATTGACGTTCTCCAAGAGATTGAAGCCGATCGGATGTTCTATGTCAGAGGGGTCAAAGAGGACGACATCGTCTACTCTATTATCCGGGATAAAGTTCAAGATATACTCAATAAAATCTCCGTGCGGATCAACCACGGCTATCCCTCGACCCGCTTTCATATCATCAATCACCATATTCTGCATCGTGTTGGTCTTGCCTACGCCAGTGCGGCCGATCAAATACATATGCCGGCGCCGGTCGTCTTCTCTAATGCCGAATTTAACCTGATCACCTCGAAAATCAGTAATGCCAAAAACAGTAATCTTCGGGTCAGGCCTTTCATCTAAAATCAAAGGCAGATCAGCCGGCGGCTCTCCTTTTTTCGCCCCGGCCCAGACGATTGATGGCGTCTCCACCGAAATATTAGGCAAGTGATAGATAGAAGCCAACTCTTCAATATTTAAAGTAAAACCATGATCAATAAAGAGCCGTTTTTGATAATCCTCAAGAAAATGAGGATTATCAAGATAGCTCTTCTCTGATTTAAAGCCATTCATATTAGTCGTGTTGAACTGTTTGAAAGCGCCGACCGCTGAATGGAGGCGGCCTCTGGCTTTAATTTGGTTCTCAGCCACAGCTATAATTCGAATTTTGGTCAAAAAACCAAGTTTGACGATTTTTTCTTCCACTCCGGTTAGAGCGGCTTCGACCGGGCCTGGCAGTTTAATCTCGCCCGGTTTTTCCGCTTCTCTCTCGGGTTGAGTAGCAGTAAAAAAGAGATCTTTAAGAAAATTTAAAGTTCCGCCTAAGAGGATATTGCCAAGGCCCAAGCTTTTTCCCCGGCCAGATTTTACGGCCTCAACATGAGAGATCCCTTGGTTCTGCCACTCATCACTTACTGGCCGCACAATGATCTGCATCCAGATCTCTTCGTTTTTATGGACTTTAGAGAGAACGGCGGTAATTGAGGCCAAGGGGTCAACCTCAAAATTAATAAAGGTCTTGATAGGATAGACATCTTCTTTATTAAGAGTTAGTTCTGTGCCAATGTAAGCTATGTTCTGTTCAGACGATGGCAGGCGGGCGTAATCCTCTACTTCTTTGATCTCAATGTCAGGATATTGGGCATAAATCTGCCCTTCCACAAAATCGCGCAAGTGATTCGGAACAAAGACGTAGAATTTAATCTGATTTTTCTGGGCCACGATTTCAAAGGAGACAAAATCAGCAATCGCTGATGCCATCTCTTCTGACTTTGATTTGTAAATGCCGTGCAGAGCGGCAAACAAGGCCTCTGCCGCCTGCGGGGTCTTCTCATTTTCCTTAGGAACGGAAATAAAAAGAACGGTGTAATCTTGTTGGGTCAAGATCATTCTTTTACCAAGATAAGCTCTTTTTTTAAGATGATAATAAAGAGCAAAGATAATGGCGATAAGGACAAGAATTAGAATCAGGATTAAGGTCATAAAGCCCCTCGAGTCTTCTTATTTTACCAATTTGTATTTACCCGATTTGTCTTTTAAAAATTGTTTCTTAACTAGCAGATTCATCATAACTGTATTGCGGGTAACGAGTTTAGCCCTAAGAACTTCTTCTATTATAGCATCTCTTTGGAGGCCTTGGGGATGATGAATTAGAATATCCTTTATTACTTCTTCAACTGTTCCACCCTTAAATCCCCAGCTTGAGAGGGCGTAAATGCCTCGGCCGACGAGGACGAATCGATCGTCCAAAATTAATTCATTATGGACCGTGGCCGCGGTGGGATTTTTGCCGGCAAAATTTTCTCGGGTAATCAATTCGGCGATGTGAGTGAAATGCAGAGGCCTCTCTTCTTTTTTGAGGATATAATGAGATTTATCTCGGGCGCTCTTGGGATTGATCTCCCGCCAATTAGAGAGCCCGACCCGGCCCTTCCAATCAAAAGCAAAGGCGGAGCTGACAGAGATTAAGCTTTTGATTAGATCTTTGGAAATCTTTAAAATTAAGAGTTTGCTTGGATTAACCGCCTTACCTCTTTTTTCAAGGAAGTTTATGATTTCTTTTTCCGCTGAAATTATATCTTTTTGCTCGATTTTTTGCTCGATAAAAGTATCTCTTAAGCTCTTGTGGCCCTTGATTCTTTTTAAGTTTTTGCTCGCTTCTAAAATAAAAAGGCCATCACCCTTGATATTTTTAGTTGAGATCAGTCCGCCTTGTCTTTGGCTGATTTTTTGTACTTGGGCAAAAATTCCTTGGTCCTGCAGAGGTGATTTTTTAATTTTTAAGAGGGCATAATTTTGGATCTGGCGGATTCTCTCTCGGGTCAAGCCCAATTTTTCGCCGATTGAGGCGAGCGTATTCGCTTTTTTGCCAAAAAGACCGAAACGTTTTATCAAAATATCCCTCTCTTTTTGGCGAAGGGTTGATAAGACTCTATTAATTTGTTTTTTAAGATTATTTTCCGACATATAAGGACTAATCAGCGATTATTTTTATTTGCCCAATTATATCATACTAATTTTATTCTGTCAACTTTTTGGCAAGAAAAAAGGGCGGGATCTTGGACCATTGGTTTGGTTTGGGATCTCGCCCGTCAGATGTGGGAATGAATGGCGGGGAGGGTCTCCACCGACTGAGTAGCGGCGTCAGGATTTATCCTGGTTGCGGAGATCCCCCACGGGCAGTGTTGAGGCGTAGGTTGGACTTTCTCGTTGGTCTCGCGATGCGAGTATGAAACGAGGTGAACCCCAATTGCCCAGAGTCTGCCAAACTCTTCGTGCCCGCTTCCAGCGAAGCGAGCGGTACGGCACCGGACCGAGGCACGCGGCGGCGGTAGTGTCAGTTTGGAGCGGCAGAGGGGAGGTCACGAGACTCCGCTCGGAGTCTCGACCCGCTCGGGTAATCCCCTCCCCTCGCCGCAGTTCTGCCTGCGAAGTTCTGCGCGGCATTTCCCTGAGACCAGAATCTTAGCAGGCATAAATCTATCATTTCATTATTGCCATTATATCACAACCTAATTTTTTGTCAACACATTCCCTCCACTGCCGCCCATTTTGACTCTTTTTCTTCAGGAACGACGATTGAGATTTTATCCCCCGTCTTGGCATTATAGTAAGTAACAGAAGCTAAAAGGACGCGATAGATTTTGTCTTTGACTCTTACTTTGTAGCCCTTTTCGTCTTCTTCGAGTATCCCGATTAAGTTTTTACGCTCAATCGGCTCGATCTGCTTGTAAATAAAGGAGCCGTCAGCTTCGATCTTAAGCTTCATCTTGTCGCCTTCAACTAATTTTGATTTTGAAGCATAATTGGGCGGAATGGGATACTTCTTTTTGTCCTTGATCATAAATTCACCGTCAAAAATACCTTCGATTATTTGTTCTTCCGGTATTTCTTTCTGCATTTCAGGCGTAGTAATTTCGTTGATCGATTGTTTGATACGCAAGATAGTGTTTTCTAATCGCTCGAGCTCTGATTTAAGAGTCAAGAGTTTCACTTTTGAAATTTTACTTTTTGTTTTTGTTTTCATTTTACCCTTTCTGTTTTTGTTTTTCGGCCACAGGCCGACCAGCCTCTGGCTGGGAATTTATTATTTTAAGCACAAA
>JAHJRZ010000033.1 GCA_018830605.1 Patescibacteria group bacterium
CCGACTCAACTCTTCATCCGTCCGGGCGCCCTGAGATTGATTCTGGGTCATTCCCAAAATTGTCTCACGACGCCCGTTTTTTATTTCCTTTCTTAAGAGCGAGTTTTTGGCTAAAAAAAGTATTGCGAGGTTGAGCGATCACCTTTTTATCTTCCTCACCTTCTCAACTTTTTTGTAGAACTCAAGTCGGTCGCCTTCTTTTGCTTCCACCTCACCGACTAAATTAATTCCGCATTCATTCCCTGCCTCAACTTTTTCCGCTTTATTTTCACCCTGTTGTAAATTCTTAATCTCCGCCTCCCCCAATAATTTTCCTTCGCGTTTAATCCGTACTAAAGTTCCCATTGAAACATAACCGGAAGTAACCTTAGCGCCAATAATTTTATCCCGTCGATGATGCTTAAAAATCTTAAGGATCCTTCCTTTGCCCGTATCTTCTTCAATAATCTCCGGTTCTAAGAGCCCTTCAAGCGCGGCCGCAATATCATCAATTAATTCATAAATAATCTCATAATTAGAAATTTTTACTTTTTCCTGCAGGGCCTGCCTTTTGGCGGATAAATTCGTCCCCACTTTAAAAGCCACGATCACCGCATCAGAAGCGCGGGCGAGCTCAATATCTGAAGATGAAACCTCGCCTACTCCTTGGCCAATGATCTCGACTTTGACATCTTCAGTTGAAAGAGCTACAACCGAATCTTTAATTGCCTTTAATGAGCCAGCCACATCAGTTTTTATGATTAGCTTTAAAGATTTGGCTTTGCCTTCTCTGATAGATTGGGCCGCTTCTGCCATGCCAATCTCCCCAATCGTTTTGGCAGCCCGCTCTCGATCGCGTCCTTTAATGATATCTTTGGCTTCTTTTTCATCTTTAGCTTCAAGCGCTAAATCGCCAAATCGCGCTACGCCTGATAAGCCCAAAACTCTGACTGGCATTGATGGAGTCGCTTCTTTTATTCTTTCTCCTCGATCATTTTCCATGCGTTTTATTTTGCCCCAAACATCTCCCACTATCAAAACATCTCCCTGATTTAAAGTCCCTTTTTGTATTAAGATTGATGAGAGCGGCCCCGAACCTTTATGCATTCTTGATTCAATCACCAATCCCCGCGCCAGACCCGTGGGATCACCTTTAAGCTCATTCATATCTGTCACCAAAAGCAATACCTCGAGTAATTCATCTATATGTTCCCCCTTTTTAGCAGAAACAGGAATCGAAGGCGTACTTCCACCCCATCCTTCAACCGGCAGACCATTTTCTGCGAGTTCTTTTTTTACTCTCTCTGGATCCGCTCCGGGCATATCAATTTTATTAATTGCCACCACTACTGGAACGCCAGATGCTTTAATATGGTCAATAGCTTCAATTGTTTGCGGCCTGACTCCGTCATCCGCCGCCACCACCAAAATGGCAATATCAGCCAAACGTCCGCCGTGCGCCCGCATCATCGTAAACGCTTCATGCCCAGGCGTATCAAGAAAAGTTATCAGCCGAGTCTTTTTTGTGATTTGTGATTTGTGATTTGTGATTTCGACCTGATATGCTCCAATATGCTGGGTAATTCCGCCGGATTCTCCCTCAACTACCTTTGTTTTCCTGATGCTGTCCAAAAGTGTTGTCTTGCCGTGGTCAACATGCCCCATTACCACCACCACCGGAGACCGAGGAATTAAATTTTCTTTTTTATCCAGATATTCTTCGGGTAGTTCTTTTTCTTCCTCTTTTTCCGCCACTGCTTCCAGCCCAAAATCAGAAGCGATAATGGCGGCGGTCTCAAAATCAATATTCTCATTAATAGTTATCATCAAGCCACTTTTAAGAAGAGCAGTAATAACCTCGCTCACCGAAATCTTGATGATTGAGGCAAACTCCTTAACCGTCATCACCTTTGGCAATTCAATCTGATTTTCTTTTAACTTTTTAGTTTTTACTTGTGGTTTTGACTTTTTACTTTTAACTTTTAACTTTCTTTCGTATCCCAGCCCATCAAGTATTTTTTCTGCCACTTCCTTGCGCAACATTGCCTGCCTCGGCCCAACTTTAATTCCGAGCTTCTTAATCGCGCGGCGAAGCTCGAGGTTGGTCATCTTTAATTTTTTGGATAATTCGCTAAATTTAACAGCCATAGGTAAACAATTATCAATTAACAATTAACAATTTTCAATAAATTATCAATGATTCAATTAGCAATTGTTAATTGCCAAATTGTTAATTTATTGATAATTGAAAAATGAAAATTGTAAATTGTCTCTTACAATCTATCATCTTTTATCTTAAGAGTCAAAAACTTATATCCCCAAAGCTCTATTAACAAAACCTACTATATTTTTGCCTGATTCGGGCAGAACATTAATATCCGGACTCGGAGTTGGGCTGGGCGAAGGCGAGGACTGCTCTTCCCACCACTCAAGATAGTATATATTCAATTCATCTGAATCCTTAACCCCTTTTAAAGCTGTGAGATCTTTTTAATTAAAATTTCTTTAATATTCTTGCTCAAATCTAAGACAAAATTCTGATCATCAATCAAGGGTTCTAGATCAAGCTTGATGCTTCTCGCGTCAACTTTTTTGACAATTTCTAAAAGTTTTTCTTTCAGTTTAGTTTTATCTTTAATCTCCAAACATTTAAAATTAGGAGTAACTCCTTGGTCAAGATACCACATCAGATCAAAATAATCTCTGCCTTTGACCTTGATAAAAACCTTGCCTTCTTTATCAGTCTTCTCAAACTTGCGCCAAAGAATGGCTCTTATCTTGGTAGACATTAAGGTTGGCAGATCAAATGATCTAACTAAAATTGACTGATTAAACTTAAAAAGCGGGACCATCTCAATTTTAGATCCCCTCTTAAAAGCAAACTCTTTAAAAATTTCAATCTTTAAAAAGAGTAAATCTGTCTCATGTTCGCCCGAAAGTCCTAATTCCCGCAAAAGAGGGAATTTTAAATAAAGACGAAATTTCTGGATAGTGGGAACCATTTTTAGATCTAAATTCTTAAAATAAGCTTTTAGATCTTTGGCTAATACGGGAAGAATAATTTTCTTTTTCAAATCAACAAAGTCTAAATCTTCAGAGAGCCGAGGCAGACCAAAACAATGCGCCAAACAAGAGCCGCCGTAAAAAATTAGCTCTCTGTATTTGGGATTTGAATAAATAAAATCCAAAACTAAAATCTGCAAATATTCTTTGGCTGAATTTCGCAGGAAAATTTTATTTTTTGATTTTGATTCAGAAATCAAATTTTTTAAAAATATTTTTGGCAATATCATACATTTTTTTTGACCCTTCAATTTTAAGATATTTTTTGATTTCCCTCAAATCACCTTTGGTTAAATTATTTAAATTTAATCTTAATTCTTCAATTGCTTCTGGATTTATTAAAAGATCCTGGCGCAGATAAAGATAATCAAAGAACGCTTTGGCCCTGCTAGCTTTAAAAACAACAAAATTACCTTTTGAAAAACTCTCAAAGCCCAAAAATAGTCTCTGGGTAATTTTGTGATAGAAAAAATCGCCTAAATTATTTTTTAAGTGTATCGTTTTTTTTAGAGAAACAGAAGTAAAATTTTTGGGAATCTCACTTAAAATATTGTATTCATAAAGAACATATTCCAAGCTTAAATAAGACGGAGAATAAATTAAGTTGGCCGTAAATTCAGTATATAAAGAGAGGAGATCTTTTTTTTCTAAATTATCCAGATAATCTGCGCTGACATATAAACTCTTTTTTAGCCTAATTAACCTCCCTTTTTTTTCATAACGGGAGAGAAGAATCTTAAGATACTCCTTGTTCTTCTCGGCAATTGAAAGATTTTCAAGCCCAAAATAGGGCATTTTTGCGACCAAAGAGATGATTTTTTCCGCTCGAGTAGTATTTCTCATAATATACAACTATTGTATACTATCAGAAACGATTTGTCAAGGGCAAAAAATCATCTTAAACGGCAAATTATTTTCTTTTACTCCTGAGTTTTGAAGCCCTTGTTTTTTGTGTTTTCTTTTTTTCTACTTTCTTGACTGCCTTTGCTTCTTCAATCACCACTTTGGGCAGATAGGAAACCGAAGCCACTTGATCGCCGGCATTTAAACGCATCAAACGAACCCCCTGCGTATCCCGTCCCAGCCGAGAGGCGCCAGAGACTGGAATTCTAATCGTCTGCCCTTTTTTAGAAATTATCATCAAATCGCCTTGAGCGGTTCTCTGGATAATTTTAGTCGAGACGATCTTGCCGGTCTTATCCGTCACTTTGGCCGTCTTAATGCCTGAACCGCCTCTGCCTTGGACTTTATAGAGCGACAAGCTTGTTCTCTTGCCATAGCCGTTCTCGGTGGTAATGAACAAATCTGAATTTTTAGCTTTACGCTCTTCTCTAACTTCAGCCAAAAGAGCCTCTGCCTCTGATTCTTCAATTCCTTTTTCCGAAACGAGCGCTTTGACCGTCGTGGCGCTCTTCTTGCTGACAACTTTAGCCGCCCCAATGACATCCATGCCCACCACTTCATCATCCTTTTTAAGATTAATGCCCCGCACGCCCGAAGCGCTCCGGCCCATGGGCCTGACATTCGTCTCTTTAAAACGAATTGATTGGCCTTTGGCGGTCACAATAATTACTTCGTCAACGCCGGTCGTGGTTCGAACCCAAACGAGTTCATCCTTATCTTTTATGCCAATAGCCATTAAGCCGGATTTTCTGATATTTTGATATTCTTGAGCTTTAGTCTTTTTAACCGTACCCAATTTTGTCGCCATCAAAAGATTTTTGGCGTGCGATTCTTCTGCCAAAGAAATAACCGCGGTCACTCTCTCTTCCGGCGAGATATTCAAAATATTGACGATTGCCTGGCCTTTGGCTTGGCGCGTCGCTTCAGGAATCTCATAAACTTTAGTCTCAAAAACCCGGCCCTTGTTGGTAAAGAATAAGATCGGATTATGGGTGAAGGTGACCAAGATATGCTCGACCATATCTTCTTCCTTGGTCGTCATTCCCATTACTCCTTTGCCGCCGCGGCCCTGGGATTTATAAGTGGCGATCGGCATCCGTTTGATATAATTTGTCTTAGTAATCGTCACGATCACCGGCTCATTGGGAACTAAATCCTCGGCCCCTAAATCGTCAACCGCTTTTTTGTAAACCTTGGTGCGCCGGCTATCAGCATATTTTTCTTTAATCTCCAAGAGCTCCTGCTTGATGACTTCTTTGATCTTTTTCTCTGAAGCAAGCAGCGCTTTCAATTCTTTTATTAATTTGAGCGTCGCCTTATACTCATCCTCAATCTGCTGGCGCTCAAGTGCGGCTAATTGTGCCAGCCGCATCTCAAGAATAGCGTCCGCCTGAATCTCAGAGAGTTTGAATTTTTTAACCAAATTAATCTTAGCCGCCTCGCGATTGGCAGATTTTTTAATCGTCGCAATAACCTCATTAATATGGTCAATGGCAATGCGCAAACCCTCCAAAATATGCAGCCGCGCTTCGGCCCGCAGAAGCTCAAATTTAGTGCGCCGGACCACCACCTCATGACGATGTTTAATAAATTCCGAAAGAATGCCTTTAAGCGTCAAGACCTGGGGCTGAATTCCATCAACTAATGCCAGCATATTAACATGGAACGTCTCCTGCAATTGGGTAAATTTAAAGAGCTGATTTAGAACCTTGCGCGGGTACGCATCTTTTTTAAGCTCAATAACCATTCTGACACCCGCGCGATCCGTCTCATCCCGAATATCCGCGATGCCTTTTAATTTCTTGCTCTTGACCAAAAGAGCGATCTTCTCCAAAATCCCCGCTTTGTTCACCTGATAAGGAATCTCATTGACGATAATGCGGAAAGCGCCCCGCCTGCCCTCTTCAATCGAGGCCTTGGAACGGATGACGATCCTCCCCTTGCCCGTGGCATAGGCCTCATAGATCTCTTTGCAATCATAAATATTAGCGCCGGTAGGGAAGTCCGGGCCTTGAACAAACTTCATCAGATCATCAACATCCGCAGTCGGATGAGCTAAAAGATAGACCGCGGCATCAATTACTTCGCCTAAATTATGGGGAGGAATATTAGTCGCCATTCCGACGGCGATACCGAGCGTGCCGTTGATCAAAAGATTGGGAATTCGGGACGGCAAGACCTTAGGTTCTTTTTTTGTGGCATCATAGTTTGGTTCAAAGTCAACCGTGTTTTTATTAATATCAAAAAGTAAAGTCGAAGTAATTCGCTTCATCTTAGCTTCGGTGTACCGCATGGCCGCCGGCGGATCCCCGTCTAAGGAACCAAAATTCCCCTGACCATTGATCAAAGGATAACGCATACTGAAATCCTGCGCCAGTCGGACTAACGAATCATAAACAGCCACATCGCCGTGAGGATGATAATTAGCGACGACTGTGCCGGCGATGGCGGCGCACTTCCTGAACTTGGCCGAGCTCTTTAAGCCCATCTGATGCATCGTGAAAAGGATCCGACGGTGAACTGGTTTTAAACCATCTCGCACATCAGGCAGGGCTCGCGAAACAATGACTGACATCGCATAATCAAGATAAGACTGTCTCATCTCATCTTCAACAAAACGCTGATTCACCCCTCCATTGCCATTTTGTATTTCCGTTTTTGGCATATTACTTATCTAAATTTTGCACTTTCTTAGCGTAAGTCTGGATAAATCTCTTGCGCGGCAGAACTTCATCTCCCATCAAGGTCGAGAAGATCTTGTCTGCCTCTTCTGCATCCTCGATCGCGACCTGCAAGAGTGTTCTTTTTTCCGGATTCATCGTCGTCTCCCATAACTGCTCCGGATTCATCTCACCCAAACCTTTATATCTCTGGATATTAATTTTTTTATCCTTTTGCTCGGCCAGAATTTCGTTCTTCTCCCCATCAGAATAGATCCAATGCTCCTCTTTGCCCAAGAAAATTCTATAAAGCGGCGGCTGGGCAATATATAAATATCCCTTATTTATGATTTCCGGAAAATGGCGGAAGAACAGAGTCAAGAGAAGCGTCCTAATATGAGAACCATCAACATCCGCGTCAGTCATAATTACTATTTTGTGATATCTGACTTTAGCTACTTCTTGCTCTTCGCCAATCCCCATACCGAGGGCCATAACTAAAGCCTTAATTTCATTATTCTCCAGCATTTTATCTAATCGGGTCCGTTCGACATTCAAAATTTTTCCCCGCAATGGCAGAACAGCTTGAGTCTGACGGTCTCTTCCTTGTTTTGTCGACCCTCCGGCCGAATCGCCTTCGACAATAAAAAGCTCTGAATATTCCGGCCGACGCGAGGAACAATCTGCTAACTTCCCCGGCAGAGCAAAGCCATCTAAAATTCCTTTACGGATGACTGTTTCGCGCGCCGCGCGGGCGGCGCGTCTGGCTCTGGCAGCTAAAAGTGATTTTTGACCAATGGAGCGGCCGTCGTTTGGGTGCTCTTCGAAATAAGCCGAAAGCTCGGAGCCGACAACCGACTCAGTAGTTGTTCTTACTTCAGGATTGCCTAATTTTGCTTTGGTTTGGCCTTCAAATTGCGGCTCTTGGAGCTTAACCGAGATAACCGCAGTCAAGCCCTCGCGCACATCATCCCCCATCACTCCCTTATCTTTCTTGTCTGAAAGATCATTCTTTTTAATATAATCATTAATAATTCGGGTTAAGGCGGAGCGAAAACCAGTCAAGTGCATTCCGCCTTCGGTCGTGTAGATATTATTGGCAAAGGTATAAAGATGCTCATTAAAATCATCTGTATATTGGATCGCCGCCTCAACCTGAATGCCGTTCTCCTCTTTCTCAATATAAACAATATCAGAAAGACGTTCTTTGCCTCGATTTAGATGGTCAACGTATGATTTTACCCCGCCCTCAAAATGAAAATTATAAATCCTGGGATGAGTTTCAACTTCTTCTTTATAATTTCTCTCATCTCTAATGGCGATTGTCACTCCTTTGGTCAGATAGGCCTGCTGGCGCAGATGGTCAGTAATCGTCTGCCAATCAAATTCGATCGTATCCAGATATTTGGCACTCGGTAGAAAAGTAATCTTTGTCCCTGTTTCTTTCGTTTCACCGGTCGCTTTAACATCAGCTTTGGGTTCACCCCCTTTTTCATAGCGCTGGAAAAATATCTGTCCTTCACGCTTGACTTCTGCTTCCATCCAATCAGAGAGGGCGTTGACGACTGAGACGCCAACACCATGCAAGCCGCCTGAAACTTTATAGCCACCATAGCCGAACTTAGCGCCGGCATGAAGTGTCGTTAGAACCGTCTCAAGGGCTGATTTTTTAGTCTGTTTATGAATACCTGTGGGAATCCCGCGGCCATTATCCTCAACTGAAAGAGAACCGTCTTTATTAAGAGTGGCAATGATTTTATCACAATATCCTGCCATGGCTTCATCAATGGCGTTGTCTACCACTTCCCAAACCAAATGATGCAGGCCTGTCTTGCCGGTCGAGCCGATGTACATTCCCGGCCTAAGTTTAACCGGCTCCAACCCCTCTAAAACTTGGATTGAGGTGGCATCGTATTTATGTCCTTTTTGCGCTGCCATAAATAGTCAAAAATTAAGATAAATAGGATATATTTACCCCTTAAATTATCCCCCATATTCTGCTTACATTATACCATATATTAAGAAAAATGTAGTCTATTTTTCTTCTATCTGTGGACAATAACTGGGATACCGATTTCCGCCCAAGCATAAAGCCAAATTTGATTATCGTCACCTGAACGCACACAGCCGTGAGAAACAGGGTGCCCCAGACTTCCCGCACCCTCTTTACGGCCATTAATTAACGGCAAACCGTGCAAACCATTCTCCGTTCCGCCGGCCCAATAAAATCCCAGCCAGTAAGGCATGGCCCAATTATCACCTCCGCCTGAACCATAAGCCCAGCGCATCTTATCAAGTATCTTAAAATTCCCTTGTTTGGTCGGCTTATCTTCTCTGCCGGTGGAGATGAGCCAATTATTGAGCAGACGGCCATCCTCCCAAACAAACATTCTCTGGACTGAAAGGTCAAGCTCGATCGCCTTGCCCACATAGACCGGCGGGGTGCCGGGATTATCTTTTGATTTATCAGTTGAGACCGGATAGATCATCACGGCTGACCTGCCAATTTGGGGAAGATCAACCTCACTCTGTTCTTTTTTCGGTTCATCAGGAATCGCTCGGCCGCCAAAACTCGAGTTATCAGCAATGATATTAGTCCCAAGTTTCGCCGCTACCCCGGGCAGATATCTATTAGTTGAATCTTTGGCGAAAGTGGAGGCGGAGTCGGCCAAAGTCGAAAAATTATCGGGATTACAGGCATAAGCCAGACCCGCTCCCAGAATAATCAGCATAATTACAAAAATAGGTATAACAACCTTAGGGCTCAAATGTCCCACTTTTTCCTTAATATCTGACTCCATATTAGAGTAATATTAACACATTTCAAAACGTAACACAAATGACCAGATTGACCATTCTCACCGGATTTTGACAATATCCTACAACCTACGAGGTTGAAGTTACGAGGTTGTCCCATATTGCTATGGCTGAAATCAGATAGTTTTTGTCTTTATCTTTATATTCTCTTTTTTATGTTTTCTCTTGATAAGAAAAAAGATAATGAAAATGACGACTATCACTCCAAGCGAGACGGCGATAATCGTCATTATTCTCTTCTTTTTTTCCAGCTCTTTGACCTTGGCTTTCAATTCACCATTATCATCGAGTTTAAAGTAGGAGCTGTAATCCTTGGCATCGCTTTTGAGAGTGAGCTCGTCAGAAATCTTCTTCTGGGCAAAGAGGGTGATGGTGTGGTCCCCATAAGCCAGCCCTGTTTGTTTGAAATCAATGCTCTTGTTAAAAACGCCGTCATTATTAGAATCAGTTCTGGTTTCATAAGGATCAGAGCGCAGAATAATGATTACTTCAGTCCCACGGAAGGACTTGCCCTCAAGAATGGCTTTTGTCTTCTCACTCCCGACTTTGGTTAATTCAGGGATAGGGGGAAGAGCATCAACGCTGAAGGTCTTCTTGATCTCTTGACCTGATTTATCTTTAAGAATCAGGGCGACTAAATAGCGGTTAATATCAATGTATTTATGCTCTACCTTGATGCCATCAGCTTGATTGCCATCGCCAAAGTCCCAGTGGTAAGATGAGTATCCTTTAAGGTTGGAGGCGTCAAAAACAGCCTTCTCTTCAACTATCACCTTCTCTGGCACTATGGGTTCTGCCGTCGTGCCTGTCTCTTTTTGGAAAGAGGAGGATTTTTGAGAGGTGGAGGTTGGGGTTGGAGGCAGGACCTTGACGGTGATCGAGGCGTAGCCATTAACGCCAGAAGCAGTGGCTTGGATAGTATTTGAGAAGGTTCCAGCAGAGGCGCCAGCCGTGAAAATGCCTGAATTGTCTATGCTTCCTCCCCCATTAACCACACTCCAAGTAAAAACAGTGCCGGGAACGGGGATATTTGAAGAGTCATAAGCAATGGCGGTAAAGGCTTGAGATGATCCTTGATCAAGAGTGGCAGATGAGGGTGAGACAGTGATTGAGGCCACGCCAAAGAGCCAGTTTAAGTTATTGCCCGAGTTAAATCCGCCGGTGGTGGCGTCTATTTGACTGCCCGCAGAAGCGTTAGAATCTGCTACATCAACATAGTTGGCGATGGGGGCGGGATTTGAGACATTAAATAAATACTGCGTGCCAGGGGTAGAGCTGACCATATTAATTCGGGTTGAAGTATTGCCGCCATTAAGATTAATATTGGCAAAAGCATAAGTTGAGCCGGCATTAAAAGTTAATTTTGAAGAAGGAGTGGTGTCGGTAAAAGTGCCCGAAACAGCGCAGGAGTCGGCAAAAGTAACACCAGCGGCTGAAACGTTGGTGGAGGTGAGATTATTAAACTGCTGGCCGCCGGAAGTAATGGTCTCTCCGGCAGAACCGTCGAGGATTAGAGTTGAGGTGTTGGCGGTCAGAGTGCCGGCATTGCGGGTAAAGTTGCCAGATAGATTGACGATTGAGGAGCCGAGCGTCAGTTTGCCGTTATCCATTTGGAGATAGCCGTCAATGTCAGCCGCCTGATTATTAAAATTAACGCCAGAACCGACCGCATCTGAATTGGTCAAGGTGAGATTGCCATTAATATCAATCCCATCCTGAAAGGTCCAGCCGCCAGCGGCATTGTTAAAAATAAGATTATTAAATGCTTGGCTGCCGGAAGTGATGGTCCTGCCGGTGGCGCCAGCGTCAAAAGTGACCGTGCTCGAACCAGCAGTGAAGGTGCCCCAGTTTAACCAGTTGCCGGCGACAGTCATATTGTTGGCGCCCATACTTAAAGTGCCGGTGGTGATGGTCAAACTGCCGTTAACATCCAAAGCTCCTGCCGGAACGTAAGTCTCCGCTGCATTGTTAAATTGTAAATTCCAATAAGTGATAGAGACAACATTAGTATTGCCACTGGCATAATTACCAGAATAGATAACAGTTGAAGTGCTGGCTGTAAAGGTGCCGGCAACAACAAAAGGCGTGCCGGTAACGCCTGATAAGGTAATCGTTCTATTTGAGGCATTGAATGTTCCAGTGTTAATCGTCAAAACTGAACCGACATTAATATCGCCTGCCGCGGTAAAGGTCGTGCCTGCCTGATCAACGGTTAAATTATTATAGGTCGTCCCCGCGATATTAGTGGCGGCCGCACCAGTGTATTTAATAGTTGAGGTGCCGGGAGTGAAGGTGCCGCCAATAACAAAGGGCGTGCCTGAACCAGAGAGAATA
>JAHJRZ010000034.1 GCA_018830605.1 Patescibacteria group bacterium
AATATAGCCATTTCTATTGCTCTTGCCTTGATAATGACAATTATTGCTATTATTAAGTGCTTGGCATTTGGGTGAATAACCAAGGCCGGGCCACGGCTCCAGACCGTTAAAGAGCATCTCTCCGGTGGGCACCAAGTAATAATAAGTGACTATTTGGGGATTATTACTATCTCTGGGCTGAGCATCTAAAATCCAAGCGCTTGAGTCAATTTTAAATTCTCGCCTGGTCGAAGTCAAACCAATATTTCCAGAATCATCATTAACAAATTCTCCCTTGCCAATAACAACTTTACCGTTCTCATCGTCGCCTGCATTAATAGAAACATAATAAAAATCAACTGGCCGGTCGCCCGCGTCTGGTGAACGCGCCAGACTCTGCGCCTCTAAAAGCGAACTCTTGATATCCTGGGCCGCAATTTTGGAGGAGTTGTGCTTATTATATGAATTAAAAGCCGGCACTCCAGCCACAACCAAGATAGAAATTATGCCGATCGTCACCACCATTTCTAAAAGGGTGAATCCCGCTTGGTTTTTTTTGTCTCTTCTCATTCTAAAATCCCTTCAAATACCAATTAATAATCTCCTGCCCCCAAAATAAACTAATCGCTGCTCCTAAAATCAAGAACGGGGCAAAAGGGATCTCGCTCTTTAAATTTTTCCCTTTAAATCCAATCAGGATTAAACTCACCAGAGCCCCGCTAACAAAAGCCAGAAGATGCGAGACGATGATGTGAGGATAGCTTAAAAGCAGACCTAAAAGAAATCCCAGCTTAACATCCCCCCAGCCCATCCACTTCTCCCTTGATGAACAGACCAAAACCAGAAAGAATCCTCCGCCAATCAAAACGCCATATAACAGATTCAAAGGCAAAATATCGTGTCTGATTAGTTTTATTATATCAAAAATTAAAATTAAACAAAATAAGGACGCCAGAATTACATCGGGAATAATGAAATTTTTTAGGTCATAGAAAAAGATGATGATGAAGAGATAAAAAATTGGAATGATAAGATAAGCATAAACATTATTAAACCCCAAAAAATAAAGGGGCAAAAAAGTCAAAAGACCGGCTATTAGTTCCACCAAAGGATACTGCCAGGAAATATTTTTTTGACAGCCGCTGCATCTGCCTTGCAAAATAATATAAGAGATAATTGGAATCAACTCAAAGGCGGAGAGTTCTTTTTGACACTCTGGACATTTGGATCTTCCCCTTAAATCAAGCTTAGCTTGACTATTTTTTTTTATCTTTAAGCGAAAGATGACCACATTTAAAAAACTGCCGATGATAATGCCAAAAATAAAAGCAATTATATAAATAATTGTCATCAAGTCCTCTTCTCTTTACAGGGAGCTCAAAGAGCTCCCTGTAAATTTTTAAATCTAAAATCTTAAACTCTCTTAGCGGCAGCCGTCTTGATCGCAGCCAAAACTGCCTCCTCTTTCAAGTTCGGTGGTGACAGACCAAGCGCTTGAGCTCGTGTAGGTGTAGACTGCATTCCATCTGACATCCGCGCCTCCGCTTCTGGCCTGTTGGCTGGGACAACCCAACAAATCCGCCCCAACAAGCGAGGTGGCGCCAGCAGCACTGCAAGTAGCATCATTATCGCCTACTGAAGCCGCGTAATCACTGTTCTTGTCCCAGTAGATCTCGTTAGCGGTGGCAATCGAATTGGAAACTGATTTTCGGGCAGCGTCTCGGGCTGACTGTCTGGCTGAACTTAAAGCCAGCAAAACAAGCACCGCCAAAATACCAATAATGGCAATAACGACCAAGAGCTCAATTAGGGTGAAACCTTTACTTCTTTTCATCTTCCGCTCCTTTCTTAAATTAAAATTAACTAAATATTATTAAATGATATATTGGCTATTCTTGACTAAGGCGTATCCTTGCATCCAGACACGGTGCAACGAAAACCCTTGGTGTTGTTAGTCTCTAATCTTGTCGAAATACAGAAGCTAGTTTTACTGGGACTCCCGGTGCAATCTTGACCGCTTTCAGTTCCTTGTACCCACCAGTTGCCCTCTGCATTACCACTTGTCCAGGGCTTAACATCAGTCTCCTCAATGAATCCCCCATTTCTTAATTGGACCAAGGTACCATAAATCTTGTTGGCATCGTAATACATCGCTTCAGCAGTGGCGACGTCGCGAGAGAATGCTTTCCTCTGCGCATCCCGAGCTGACGCCTGCGCTCGCTGTAATGCCAGAAAGATTAAAACAGCCAAAATGCCAATAATAGCAATAACGACCAAGAGCTCAATTAGGGTAAACCCCTTGCTTCTCTTTATTCCGTTTCGCATTTTTCTCCTTTCTTTATTTAATTAATGACATTTATATTATATCATACTTAAGATCTCTCGTCCCTAGCGACTCCTCGAGATGACACTACGTGTCAAATGGCGGATGACATATTGTAAATGGGCACAATAATGGCAAAGACCATAATCCCTACCAGAATACCCAGAACGACAATCGTCAACGGCTCTATTAAACTGGCCACGGTCTTTAAGCTCCGGTCGGTCTCTCCCAGGTAATGGCTTGATAATTTATCAAAGATCTCATCAATCTTCCCAGTCTGCTCCCCCACCGAGACCATCTGGCTGATCATCGCCGGGATATATGAATTCTTTATTAAGGGGACTGAAAAAGGAACGCCGCGCTCTACTTCAGAAGAGGCCACCTTCAGTCCCCTTTTATAAATCTCATTCTCCATCGTGTCGGCAGTAATATTAATCGCCTCAAGAAGTGGAATTCCGGTTTTGGCTAATATCTGAAATGTTAGAGTCATCCTCGTCATCTCTGAATTCTCTATCAGCTTGCCAAAGACCGGCAGTCGAAGTTTAATTTTAGACCAGGCATAATTGCCGGCAGGAGATTTGATATAAGCTCTTAAAAGAAAATAAGCGGCGGCCAGAACCAAAAGAACCAACCACCACCAATTGACCAGAAAATTCGAGGTGCCAATAACCGCTCTGGTCGTCCAGGGAAGCTCAATGTTTGCCCCTTCAAAAATACTTTTAAGCTGGGGGATAACTTTTGTCATCATCAAAGCGCCGACAATAATCATGGCGATTAAAATGAAGACCGGATAAATCATCGCGTCGCGCAGTTTGGAGCTAAATTCATAATCGCGTTCAAGTTCAACCGCCATCTCATCAAGCACTTCTGCCAATCGGCCGGTGGCTTCTCCAGAACGCACGACCGCGATAAAGACCCGATTAAAAATATCGCGGTGTTTGGCCATGGCCGTAGAGAGAGAAAAACCGCTCTCCACATCGCTGGCTATCTCTTCAATGGCTGCTTTAAGAGTTCGATTCTTGGTCTGCCCGCCAATAACCTTCAGGGCATCTGTTAAATTGTAGCCGGCGCTGACCATCGTCGCTAACTGTCTGGCAAAAAGAGCCTTATCTCCGGCCGAGACTCGGTTAAACAAACTCATTAGGTTGACTTCCCACCCTGTTTCCTCCTCTAATGACAAAACAATCAGCCCCTTGTCTTCAACCGCCTTCTGCGCCAATTCTAAATTAGCGGCGGTGAGATCACCTTTTTCAATCTGCCCTTTTTCTGTTTTAGCGGTGTAAAAATATTTCCTTAATTCTGCCATAAATTTGTTATATTAATATACTTTCATTTTAAACGATTTTGGGTCGCTTGCCCATGCCAGAGCGTCATCAAGCGAGACTTCTCCCTTGCTGACGAGTTCGGACAAAACCTTGTCAAGCGTAATCATCCCTTCTGAAACCGAAGTCTGAATTATATTTGGCAGTTGATGCGTCTTGCCCTCGCGAATAACATTTCGAATAGCATTATTGGCAATTAAAATTTCACAGGCAATAATCCTTCCTCCCGAGGTACGGGGTAAAAGCCGTTGCGAAACAACTCCCAGAAGTACATTGGCTAATTGTTGCCTTACTTGCTGCTGTTGATGAGGCGGAAAGACATCGATAATGCGGTCCGCAGTCTGGGCCGCGTCATTAGTATGTAAGGTGGTATAGACTAAGTGGCCGGTCTCTGCCAAGGTCAGGGCGGCCGAGATCGTCTCTAAATCTCTCATTTCGCCGATGAGAATAACATTTGGATCTTCACGCAGGGCGGAACGCAAAGCCCGGGCAAACGACCGGGTATCCGAGTAAACTTCGCGCTGCTCGATAACTGATTTATCATTGTGAAACATATATTCAATCGGATCTTCAATCGTAATAATATGCTCTTTGCGGGTATGGTTAATATAATCAACCATTGAGGCGAGAGTGGTTGATTTGCCATGCCCAGTCGGGCCAGTGACAATGACAAAACCCTGTGAGGGGGTGATGAATTTTTCAATTACCGGCGGCAGACCGAGTTCTTCAAAGGTCTTGATTTTTGAGGGGATAAGACGCATTGAAGCAGAAAGATCACCGCGCTGATAAAAAACGTTGACCCGGAAACGAACATCCTTGACGTAGCTGAAAGAAAAATCAACTTCTTTTTCACGTTTCAGACGCTCTTTTTGGAAATCATCCATAAAGGAAAGAATAATTGATTCGCTGTGTTTGTTATCAAGCTCAGATTGAAAAGGCTCAAGACGGCCGTCAATACGAAACATCACCGGCACATTAGCCGTCAGATGAATATCGGAAGCATTGCGTTTAACCGCCTCGGCCATAATTGAATCAATCTCCCTGCCATAGTTTTTATGGCCGTCTGAATACTCTTTATTATAAGTACTCCCCTCTCCCGGAACTTTGAATTGATCGTTTTTATGTTCTTCTGCCATAGTACCTCCTATTTGATATTTTTAATTTTTTATTTGATATTCGCATTTCTATTATATCAGCTTATGGTCACACGCAAAACCTCTTCAATTGTGGTTATCTTTTCAAGGGCTTTTATAAGGCCATCCTGCTTCATGGTCAACATCCCTTCCTCTGTCGCGGCTTGTTTAAGCGTCACCGCAGTGGGGCTCGCCATGGTCATCTTTTGAAGTTTTTCCGTCATCGGCATCACTTCAAAAATTCCAATTCGGCCAAAATAACCTTCGTTACAACTGCGGCAACCTTTACCTTCATAAAATTTATAAGGTTTTTTAAATTTAGATTTAATATCTTGGGGCAGAGCCTCAACTTGTTTGTCTAGTTTCTCCACAAGAGCTGGCGGAAACTTGGCAATTTGCTTACAATTGGGGCATATTTTTCTAACCAAACGCTGGGCAATGAAGATATTGACCGCGGAGATTATCAGAAATGGCTCAATTCCCATATTAATAAGCCGCGGGATGCCGCCGGAAGAGTCGTTGGTGTGCAATGAAGAAAAAACCAAATGACCAGTCAAGGATGATTGAACTGCCATCCCCGCCGTATCTTTATCCCTGATTTCACCCACCATAATTATATCAGGGTCTTGGCGCAAAACCGAACGCAGACCGTCAGCAAAATCATAACCGATATCGGGTTTGGCCTGTGATTGGTTGATGCCATCCATGTCATACTCCACCGGATCTTCGAGCGTCACGATATTAACTCCCGGTTTATTGATGTAATTAAGCGCAGCATAAAGAGTAGTTGATTTGCCGGAACCGGTCGGTCCGCAGGCAATAATCATGCCATAAGGCCTGGTTATACCATTGACAAATGATTTAAAGGCTCGCCCGCGCAGACCCAAATCATCCAAGCTGAACAGTCCGCTCGAGGTATCTAATAATCTTAAAACCACTTTTTCGCCGTGCGTCGTGGGCAAGGTTGAGACCCTGATATCAACCGACTTTTCGGCAAAAGCCACTTCGAATCTTCCGTCCTGGGGTATTCTCTTCTCATCAATTCGAAGTTTCGATAAAATCTTGATTCTTGAAACGATTGCCGGATCCATATCTAAAGATAAATTAGTGATGTCATTTAAAACACCATCAATTCGATATCGAACTCTAATGTTTTTTTCTCCCGGCTGAATATGAACATCACTCGCCCGTCGAAACAAGGCAAAATTAATAATTGCCGCCACAATTTTGGGCACCGAACCCTGTTTGATAATTTCTTCAAGCTGGTCGATATTCTTAATTTCCTCTTTTAAAAGACGGCCAATGTCGGTGTCGGCTGTCGGCAGATCAGCTTCCAGCTTCCGGCTCCCAGCTTCCTGTTTCTGGCTGGTAGCTGTTTGCTGACTGCTGGGAGCTGTCTGCTGGGAGCTGTCTGCTGGGAGCTCATAAATTTTAAGCGCCTCTTCAATATCACTCTCGGTCGTGATATACCGATCAACTTCAAGCTCATTTTTATCAGCCACAAACTTTAAGAGTTCATCTACCTGCGGATCAAAAGGTCTTGCTACCGCCACCTTGACCACTCTCGCCCCGAGTATCTCGAAAGCAATTACTTTGTATTTTCTTGAAATCTCTTCAGGAAATTTAGTAATTACTTCATAAAGAATATCCTTGCCCCTAAGCCGAATAAAAGGATACTGATAAAGACTAGAATATGCTTTGGCTAGTTCGTCTTCATCCACTATCTTTTTTTCTAAAAGCAAATCATCAATTCTGATTTTTTTTCTTTCTGATTCGGTTTTTAATTTTTTCGCCTCTTCGGGCTGGATCAGGTCCTGGGTTATAAGAATACCCAAAATACCCTCTTCTTTTTTTGGGGCTTTGGGGTCATTTTTTGTTTCTTTAAAAGCTTTGATCATCTGGCTGTTCTTTTTTAGGCCGTAATGCTTAAGAGAGAATTTTATATCAGAAAAATAAGCAATATAAAGGTCAATCTTTCGGCCGCTAATTCGGCGCAATCTCTGCCACAGCCGCGGATCATTCTTCTCCACAATTGCAAGATCCGCGACCGCGACTTTCAATACTTTATCATCCAGATAAAACGGGACCGTTAGATTTTTTTTCGCCTTATTAGCATCAAGCAAGCTCAAGGCCTCTCTTGATATCTTCTCTTTAGCTAAATCAATTAAAGGAATCCCTGATGATTTGGAAATCGCCAGCGAGAGATCCTGTTCTGAAATCTTGCCTTTTCGCAGTAATATCTCTGAAGCTGTCTCTCCTGTTTTTTTTATCTCGTCGGAAATTTTGGCAATCGCACTCTCTTCAATCGCTCCTTCAGCAAACAAAACATCAAGCACTCTTTCGCTATCCCGTTTCTTGTTTTTTAGCATCTTAAAGATTAGCAAACGGGTCTGGTCTCCCTTTTTCCGAGGCCGAAACAGTGACCGGGACATTGCCGAAGATTGGACTCTTCTTTATTTCTTTGGCTTGATCATTATCAAGAAGATCAACCGGAACTACCACCACTTCTGAAGGAGGAGTATTTTGAGGTATGGTCAGATACCACAGATAACCAGCCAGTAAAAAAACAATAACAATGATGATGATTAGAGTGGCAGATTTTGATTTTGATTCCATATTTTCTCCTTTATTTTATATTTGGCTGTAATAGGCAGTCAAGGAAATCGTCGTGTTGAGAATTGACCCCCCATCGCTGCTGTTCTCTTTGGCGATTGTCAGCGCAGTCACATTTGTCGGCCGGCGATTTGATTCAAGGTCAGTCATAAATTTTTGAAGTCCCTGAAATGAACCTCGAACAACAATATCAAAATCACCCTGGCCAAGTTCTAATTTCCCGCTCTCTTCCCCCTCTGACGCCGCAGTCTCAAGAGGAGCAACGCTCGTCAGCTGCATTCCATTGCGGTTGGCGATCGCTTCAAGGGTAGTGATCAGATCTTGAGAATTAACCTCACTGGGAAACGAGCTTGTTAAGGCCTTCACTTCATTCGTCTTGGTCTCGATTGTTATTTGCAGGTTTTTGAGGTTGTCAAGATTCTCCTGGGCCCGTTTTAGGTCTTGCCCTTGGGTGGCCACGGTGTAATTAGATTCTTTTAAGCTTAAGACCGCCGGGCTAAGGCCAAGATAAGCAACCAGAATGATAATAATTACCGCCGCAATAATGGTAATTACTTCTTTATTTTTTTCCTCCATTATTCCTCCTTGTTAATTGTTTCTTTAGCTAAGGCCTCGGCGCTTGGGGTGACCATAATATTTAAGCTAATCGGCGTCGGACCACCGCCAGCAGCAAGCGTAGCGCTGCCCAAGACGACCTCATCAAACTTTCCCGAATCCCTCAAAGCAGCCATAAATTTTGCCAGGGCTTCATAGGAGACGGTCGAGCCGGCGATGGTCATTCTTCCCTCCTCATCGCTTGTAAGTTCGGTCAGGGTTACGTTTTTAGTCGTCTGATTAGCCAGTTCGGTTAAGAGCAAAGACCAATAATTTTTAGCCGAATTTAATTGGCTGATGTTTTCTTCCGCGTTTAAAATCTGTTTGGCCTTGGCATCAACATCGCCCATCCCTTCTGTTTCTTCTTGAACCGCGGCTAACTTTTTCTCAATTGAGGAGGCCTGGTACTCCCTCCCCAGGGAAATGCCCCAAAAGACAACTGCCACCACAACCGTCGTGATGGCCAAGATAGTCAAAATTTTAGCCACGCTGACACCGCCGGATAAGGTCTGTTTCTCTTCTTTATTTGGTTCCACAATCCCTCCTTCTATTTTTATTATTTATTAATTCTATTATACCAAACTTATAATATTATACAAAACAAACTGCCGCAATCAAGGTTTTACTTCTTTGAAGATGGGCAGCAACATTGATGATAATCCGGGCGGCGGATAAAAAGTAAAGCTTGGGTCATAGTTAATACTTTGGAGAGCGGCGTTTACAGAGCGCAACTGCACTCGCTGGGCAATCAAAAATCCTTTTATCTTTAAATTCTTGTTTGCATTTTCAATCGTAATAACTCCTTCAGGCGCGACAATACCCAAGTCAAGCTCGCTAACATCGCCAGTAATCCTCACCTCGCCAAAAACCAAAAGCAGAACATTATTGCTCTCTTTAATTTTTTTGATTTGGCCGGCGGAGATAGTCAAATTGCCGTCAATGATAGCCGTGGCTCTTTGATTAATATTAATTGAGGATAAATTAATGTTAACACCGCTTGGAGCATCAACATAATAGACCTCGCCATCTGGATGGATATCTGAATTTGGATTATTTTCACTAAAAATTTTACGAAAATCACCAGCTGAGAGTTCTTTACTGCGCTTCATCAGCTTAATTTTGACCTTATCCATCTGTTCTTTAAATCCCAAGTAGCTGGAAAAACTGGTGGCGGAAAAATTATAATCTGCAAGCGACCAAACGGCTCTGGCGCTTGAATTTGCTGTTCTAGCAACAGAAACGTCAATGCCGGGAAAAGCGTAATCAATAATGCTGGTGCCGTAAATATCACCGGAATATTGGGTGCTGACGCAGAGCTTGGCGCAGGGCATATATTTTGTCACTGAATCCCGACCGCTCGCAGGAAAAGTCCAAGTGACTTTAGACGGCCTTTCGGCTGGCAGGGGGAACATATTGCTGTTGAGATCACAGTTTTGGTCCGCATCAAAACAGCCAGTGCCATTATATTGGACATCCCTAATTCTGACTTCAAAGGTCTGGGTGTTGGGATCGGTCTGACTGTTGTAATTCCCCGGAACAATATTAAGGGTAATCGTCCGCCTCCTCTGCGCATCAAGACCCAATGTCGGAGTAAGACCAAGATTCACGCCATCCCGCCAGACACTGATATTGTTTGGTAATACGCTAGCACCTAAAGGCAATGTTTCAACCATGGTAAGGGGCGCCCCATTATACTGATTACTAATCACACCAAGAATGTCTTCT
>JAHJRZ010000005.1 GCA_018830605.1 Patescibacteria group bacterium
TTAAAAAAATGATCTCTTGGCTTGAAAAAAGAAAATTAGGTAAAAAATCAGTTAATTATAAACTTCGTGACTGGGTTTTTTCCCGCCAACATTACTGGGGAGAGCCGATGCCAGTTGTTTTTTGCCCGAATTGCAAAAAACAGCTGGAAATAACAAATAACAAATCACAAATCTCAAATAAATTCAGTAATGGCGAAATACAGAATCCCGGTTGGATTGCGGTCGAGGAGAAAGACTTGCCGGTGGAGTTGCCGATGGTGGAAAAATATCAGCCCACAGAAACCGGCGAATCGCCTTTGGCTAATATTAAAAATTGGGTCAATACCAAATGTCCTAAATGTGGTGGACCGGCAAAACGAGAAACCGATACTATGCCTAACTGGGCGGGTTCTTCCTGGTATTACCTCGCTTATGCCTTGCAAGGAAATCCCAAATCCCAAATCCCAAATCCCAAATATTTTTGGGACGAAAAGAGATTAAAATACTGGATGCCGGTTGATTTATACAATGGCGGTATGGAACACATCACCTTGCATCTGCTCTATTCCCGATTTTGGTATAAATTTTTATACGATATTGGCGTCGTGCCGACAGATGAACCATACAAAAGACGAACCAGCCATGGTTTTGTTTTGGGCGAGGGCGGAGTTAAGATGTCAAAATCGAAAGACAATGTTATTAATCCAGATGACATTGTTAATCAATACGGCGCTGACGCCTTGCGGCTTTATGAAATGTTCATGGGACCGTTTGGCGAACGAGTAGCTTGGGACACTAAAGGAATTTTGGGAGTAAAAAGATTTTTGGATAAAGCATGGAAGTTATTTGATAGTAATAACAAAAAATCCTTATCACCCAAACTAAAGATTAAACTAAATCAAACGATTAAAAAAGTGACCACTGATATTGAAAAGATGAATTTTAATACCGCCGTATCCTCGATGATGGAATTTGTAAACGAAGCTTTAATTACAAGGGTCCGTCCCTTGCAAATTAGCGATTTTCTTCTTATCTTCTCTTCCTTTGCCCCGCATCTTTGCGAAGAATTGTGGCAGAAATTAGGCCATAAAGATTCAATTATTAAAGAAAAATGGCCAAAGGCGGATAAAAGATATCTTATTGATAAAGAGATGACAATTGTCGTGCAAGTTAATGGAAAATTACGCGATTTAATCAAGACAAAAACTGGGATTGCTGAAAAAGAAGCGATTGAGTTAGCCAAAAATGCGCCCAATGCCAAAAAATTTATCGGCAGGAATAAAATTAAAAAAGAAATTTATATCAAAGACAAATTGATAAATTTCGTTGTATGAAGTTGACGTTAGAAAAAATATGGTATAAAATTAGTTGTCGTAGTTAACTTTAAATTTTTATCTTTTAATTTTAAATTTGAAACATGCCTGAGCCAAAAAAAAGAAAAACTCATCATAAAACTAGGATCAGAAGGTCAAAAAAAATAAAGAAGGCAGATAGGCTGATCAAGTGTCTCAAATGTGATACGCTTGTCAAACCTCATCACGTCTGCCGGGTTTGCGGTACCTATAAGGGAACAAAGTATTTGGATATAGAAAAGCGTGAGAGGAAAAAGAAGGAAAGAGAAAAAGAAGACAAAAGTGAGGGAGAAAATAAATAAGGATACCCCAACCACTAATCTCATCCACTAATATCACTAATCTGATAGTGATTATTCGTGGGATTAGTGGGAAAAATTAGTGGTAGGAGACTCTACAATGAATCGTCACCAATCACGAATGGTCGCGATGCAGATCATTTATGAGTGGTCGGTCCGGCCCAAGGATGATATCCTTGAAATTACACGCACCAATATTGAGAATAATCCCATTGATGATATTGATGAGGCATTTGTTTTGAAATTAATCAAAGGAGTTAGAAAAAAATATAAAAAAATTGATGAGTTAGTTGAGAAAGCCGCCCCGGAATGGCCGATTGAGCAGATTGCCGTGATTGATATCGCCATTCTT
The DNA here is from genome assembly GCA_018830605.1 of Patescibacteria group bacterium. GTDB lineage: Bacteria > Patescibacteriota > UBA1384 > JAHJRZ01 > JAHJRZ01 > JAHJRZ01. The sequence continues at coordinate 1,983 of JAHJRZ010000005.1, forward strand.
CGTCTTTCAATTTACGAACTTCTCTTCTGTAAAGATATTCCTCCCAAAGTGGCGATTGATGAGGCGGTGGAGCTGGCCAAAACTTATGGCGGCGCAAACTCCTCTAAATTTATCAACGGCGTTTTAGGCACGGTCTACCGTTCATCCGACCGATATAATAAAGCCGATAAATGAAAAATAAATTCAATCAATTTGAGAAAAAAATTGGCATAAGTTTCAAGAATAAGAAATTACTCGAGACGGTTTTTATTCATCGATCTTATCTGAACGAAAATAAAAATTATTCCCTGCCGCATAATGAACGGCTCGAATTTTTGGGCGATGCGGTCCTGGAATTGATTGTGACGGATTATCTTTACAAAAAATTTGATAATCCTGAAGGCGAGATGACCAACTGGCGGGCGGCGCTCGTTAGAGGCGAGATGCTCTTTAAAATTGCCAATCAATTTAAGATAGGAGACTTGATGATGCTTTCACACGGGGAGGCCAAGACCGGAGGACGGGAGCGAAAGGTGCTTCTGGCTAACGCTTTCGAGGCCCTAATTGGAGCAATCTATTTAGATCAAGGGATAAAACCGGCGCAAAAATTTATTAACAAAAATCTCATCTCTCATTTAGATGAAATAATTGAAAAAGGGCTGTACCAGGATGCCAAATCAGTCTTACAAGAAAAAGCCCAGGATGAATTAGGTATCACCCCAACTTATGAAGTTCTAGAAGAATCAGGGCCAGACCACGTTAAGAAATTTGTCGTTGGAGTACATCTCGGGGAAAAATTATTAGGCAAAGGCAACGGCTCTTCCAAACAAGAAGCGCAGCAGGAAGCGGCCAAAGCAGCGCTCGACGTCTACCAACGGTAGCTTGCATAGACCCAATCAATAATTTTATTGCTCTCATCAAATCGGGAGTCATGATTTTCTGCGCCAAGCACTACCACCACAATCCGATGGCCTTGGGGCGAACGGAAAGCATTAATAAAATTATAGCCGGCAGCTTCAGAATAACCGGTCTTGCCGACGATTGTGTCAGTTCGGGTGCGAAGCAGACGATTAGTCGTCGTCATATTATGCTCAAGTGAACCATTGAACGACTTAGCGTTATACTGCACTGTCCCGGCAATTCTGGCAAAGGTCTCATTTCTTAAAGCGTAATTCAAAAGAATTGAGAGCTCAAGAGCCGTGCTTTTATTCTCTGTAATCCCGGCGCTGTCAAAATATTCTGTAGTCATTAACCCAAGAAATTTTGCTTTGTCGTTCATTTTGGCAATAAAAGTTTTTTGTTTAAGAATGCCATCGTGATACTCTTCAATGGCCAAGGCCGCGTCATTGCCTGATTTTAAAATAAGACCATAAAGCAAATCCTTGAGAGCAATTTTTTCATCAATCCAGATATTCATTTTACTCCCCTCAACGAGCGCCGCACTGCGAGAGACGGTGACTGCTTCTTCTAAATTAGCTAAATTTTCAAGAGCAACGGTCGCGGTCATAATTTTAGTTAGAGATGCGATCGGCAGAACCTCATTCTGGTTATAAGTAAATAAAGTCTGGCCATTATCAATATCAATCGCAACGGCTGCTTTGGCTCTGACCTTCGGCTCTAATCCCGTGTTTTTTAAGCCGAAAGGATAAATTTCAGAGGATTTAAAAGTAACCAAAACGGGCGGAGTTTTCTTTTGGTAATCAGAAAAATTTTGTTTGGTTAGATTATCAAAATAGATAGAGGCTTGAGTTAGGCCAAGCCCAGAAAATACAAGAGAGAGAATCAAATATAGCTCTATCATTATTATTTCTTTTTAAGATCAATCTTAATCCCTAATTCTTTTAATTGTTCCTCTTTAACTTCTGATGGCGTATCCATCATCGGGTCTCGGCCGTCACCTGTTTTGGGAAAAGCGATGACTTCTCGGATGTTCGGCTCGTTTTCCAAAATCATGAGCAAACGGTCAAGACCCGGCGCGATGCCGCCGTGGGGAGGAACGCCGTATTCAAAAGCGCGAAGGATATGCGAAAACATTTTTTTATCTTTCTTATCAAACCCGATAAGATTAAAAATTTTTTCTTGAATTTTAGGGTCGTGAATTCTGATACTTCCTCCGCCAACCTCAAATCCATTTAATACTAAATCGTATTGGTATGATTTTACTTTAGAGGGGTCAGTTTCAAGATACTTAACATCCTCTTCTCGCGGTGCGGTGAACATATGATGCGATGGCGCTAACTTATTGCCGGCTCCGTGAAAAAAGTCTTCTTTCGTTTGTTTAGTAAATAAAGGAAAATCTATAATCCAAGCAAAAGCGAGCTCATCTTTATCTTTTTTGTCTTGCCGTAAATCTGGTTTATCGCTTTTATATTTTTTTATTGTCTCTTGATGAGTAATTCGCGGCCACGGAATTTGGTTTATTTTCTTTTTTGGAAATATTTTTTTAATCATTTGGCTGAACATTTCTTCAGTCAACTTTAAAACATCCTCGCGTTCGACAAAACTCATCTCTATATCAATCTGATAGAATTCACCCGGGCTTCTGTCAGCCCGGGCGTCTTCATCGCGGAAACAAGGGGCAATCTGAAAATACCTCTCAACTCCAGCCACCATCAGCAATTGCTTGTACTGCTGGGGCGATTGGGGTAGAGCAAAAAATTTTCCTTGATGAAGTCTGGAAGGAACTAAATAGTCTCGAGCTCCTTCGGGGGTAGACTTGGAAAGAATCGGTGTTTGGATTTCTGTAAATCCCCTATCTTGAAGATAGTTGCGTATAAATTGGATTAATTCAAATCGAGTCTTTAAGTTTTTTGCCATTCTTTCTGTGCGCAGGTCGAGATAGCGGTATTCAAGCCGCTTCTCTTCATTGACCTTTATTGTGTCTTGATCAAGCTCAAAGGGCGGTGTTTTTGACTTGGATAAGATTTTTAATTCTATTGCCTCGACCTCAATCTCGCCAGTGGCAATCTTTTTATTCTTCATCCCTGCGGGCCGTTCATTTACTTTTCCTTTAACTTGAATCACAAATTCAGGATTTAACTTCTGCCCTTCTTTAATTTTAGAAGTGACGCTCCGCCCCGACGAAACCGTCGGGACGGCTTCTCTGCCTGCGGAGCTCCGACGATCCTGCGGATGTCGGCACTCCGACCCCCGCTCAAAGCGGGGCGTCGGAGTAATAACTAATTGCGCGAGGCCGGTCGAATCTCTTAAATCAATAAAAATAACCTTGCCGTGGTCGCGTCGGCTATGCACCCAACCCGCAAGAACGACTTCCTTGCCCTTTAATTTTAAATTCAACTCCCCGCAATAATGTGTTTTTAGCATATATCATATTTTAGCATAAAAAAAACTAAAAATACATAAAGATTTTGTTGTTTATATTAAATTTAACATCTTGATGTTCGATCGAACACAAAGATATCATACAATTACGAGAAATAAAATAATTTTACAGATTCAAAAACCATAAAAATTTGGCAATTGCCAGAAAATTTAGGTTTTTATATGGTTAGAGTTCTCAATTTTTCTCAAACAACAAGTTTACTATTTATCCCTTAGAGTTCCTTTAAATTTATCCTTAACTAACTTTACTATTTTTTTCGACAACTCGTCTCCCTCTTGTTTAGTTAATGTCCGGTCAGACGACTGGAATTCTAAATGATAAGCCAAACTTTTTTTGTTTTTGCCGAATTTTAAAGATTCAAATTCGTCAAAAAGCTCAGCTCTAACAACCAGCGGAGAGATTTTTTTAATATCTTCTGCCAACTTTTTGGCGTCTATCCCACTCTCGACCATAAAGGCAAAATCGCGCGCCACTGATGGAAACTTGGAGATCTGGCGATATTTAATATTGGTAATTATTTCGTAATTACCCTTCATCGGCTGATCATTTAAAAATTGAGTTAGCTCGGCTTCAGCGATAGCGGCAAATTTCTTTTTAATTTTATAGCGCCGTCGTTCTTCTTCGTCAAGAATTTTTGTCTGCCATTTTAAATCAGACAGAGTCATTTGATTGATTTTATCAATTAACTCGGTTATTTTTTCAATCTTATCCCCGGCCAGGCCAATCCCGAGATAAGTTCTCTCGCCATTTTTAAGATCAAAAACCTCACCTATCTCAAATATCTTAATCTCGGAAAAGGTCGGATTCTTGGCAATTGCTTTTAAAAGCGAGCTTAAGAGTGAATCACGAAGATATCTATTTTCCGGCGCGACCGGATTCTCAATCTCAAAAAGAGATTCATCGGTTCTCTTTAGAATTTCTAAATCTCTTGAAGATAAAAAATCATAAGAAAATATCTCTGACAATCCAAGATCAGTCAGCCTATCTTTTAAAATTTCTTTTTGTTTAAAAGTTGAGACTATTTGTTTGGGCTTGTTTTTTAATAATGGTTCTGCTTTCAGCTTATTATACCCTTTAATTCTAATTATCTCTTCAGCCACATCCTGCCAGATTGAGATATCATTGCGCCATGAAGGAGGGGAGATTACAAGGCTTTGCTTTGACTCTTTAATAATGTCAAAACCAAGACTTTTAAGATATTTGCGCGCTTCTTTGGCTGAAATCTCAATTCCAAGTATTGATGACGTTTTATTAAGGTCTATTTCAATAACTCGAGGTGTAAATTTTAACTTCTTAATATCAATAACTTTGCCCGCTTCTCCTCCGGCAAACTTTAAGATAAGCTCCGTGGCCCGATTTAAGGCCAAAATCTGGCCCTCTGGGTCAATGCCGCGCTCAAAACGGTAAGAAGCGTCAGTTGTGAGTATTTGTTCTTTTGAGATCTTTCTAATGAGGACTGGGTTAAAGATAGCTGCCTCTAAAATAATAGTTTTTGAATTTTTTCCAATTTCACTCAACTCCCCGCCCATAATGCCGGCGAGGTCAATCAAGTTTTTGCCATCTTCGATAATGATGGCGTTATCACTCAAAACTCGTTCCAAGCCGTCGAGCGTTTTGACTCTTTCGCCGTTTTTGGCCCGACGGATGATCATTTTATGTCCGGCAATTTTGTCATAATCAAAAGCATGCAGGGGCTGGCCAAGCTCAATCATCACCAAATTAGTAATGTCGACGATATTATTAATACTGCGAAAGCCGTAGGATTCAAGACGCTCGATGATCCATTGGGGAGATGGTTTGATATCAATCCCAGAAATTATGCGGCAAGCAAAACGCGGACAGGATGTCGGATCGAGAACTTCGACGGTCAAAGGCAAGTCAGATTTGCTTTCTTTGATAATTGGTAATTGATAATTAATAATTGTGTTTGTTAAGGCAGCTACTTCTCGGGCGATGCCCAGGACGGATAGCTCATCGCCTCGATTAGGAGTAATATCTAAATCTAAAATATAATCACTACTCTTTTTTTCTATTGACTCGACTTCTGCGCCGGATAATGTCAAGAGCTCGGCAATATCATCTGCCGTTTTTTCGATTTTGACGAATTCTTTCAGCCAATCAAATGATATTCTCATTTAATTCTCCTTAAATTGACTTAAAAATCGCAAATCGCCTGAATTAAATAATCTAATATTTTTAATGCCGTATTTAATCATGGCAAGCCGATCTGCGCCGATGCCAAAGGCGAATCCTTGCCATTCATCTGGATCGAGCCCCATACTTTTAATAACTTTGGGATGAAGCATGCCTGAACCCAGCATCTCCATCCATTTGCCGCCATGCCAGATGTCGAGATCCATTCCTGGCTCAACAAAGGGATAGAAGTGGGGACGTAGTCTAGTTTTTATTTTAGACCCCAGAATTCTTTTTATAAAATAATCAAACGTGCCGACCAAATTTGACATCGAAATATTTTTATCAATCGCGAAAGCGTCAATTTGATGCAGGGTTGCTTCGTGAGTCAAGTCGAGCTTCTCATTTCTAAAACAACGGCCGGGAATTACGGCTCTAATTGGCGGCGCGGCGACTTCTTTCATTACTCTAACGTCGACTGAAGTCGTGTGTGTTCGCAACACATCACATCTTCCCTTTACTTCTTTCAGCCAAAATGTATCTTGGATGTCGCGCGAGGGATGATCAGAGGGCACATTTAAAGCATCAAAATTATACCACTCGGTCTCAATTTCTGGCCCTTCAAAAACATCAAAGCCCATCTCTTCGAAAACAAAGATGGCTTCGCGAAATAGAATTGTTAGTGGATGTAAACTGCCTTTCATTCAACTCCTAAAAAACATTTCCAAAAAAACAAGTGAGGCGATCAGCAATAATCCGTCCCACCAGGCCAAACCATCCATTGATTTTAAAATTAAAAGCCCTATAATTCCAACCGAAACAAGAATTGATTGGCGCAATGAGACATTAAAATTATTAAGTGGGGTTTTGTCTTTGTTAATAATCATACGGATGTAATAACCTGGAAAGGTCAAAAAACCAGCCAAGAAAAAAAAGAACATAATCAAAAAAAATATCAAAGCGGAAATTCCAGAAGTAAAAGGATCCACCCGCAAAAGGACAAATAAAAAAATTACAATTGAAATTAGCGTCACTCCTGCGGTAAAACGCAAGAGCTTTTTTGTATCAACCATAATCATATTTTAACAAGAGAATCTTTAATTTTCAACTATCGTTTTGCCCATTGAGGGGCGCGCCGGGCGCCTTTGAGGCCGTATTTTTTGCGTTCTTTCATTCTTGGATCGCGCGTTAAATATCCTTCATCGCGAAAAGTTTTTTTAAGTTTTGGATCTTTTTCTAAGAGTGCCCGGGCTAGACTATGGATGACAGCCCCAAGTTGTGAGTTTTTGCCGCCGCCAGAAACCTTAAAATTAAGATCAATTTTATTCTCAATTCCTGCTTTTTTTAGAATACTTTTAATCTTCTGCGGCGCGCCATAAACATCAGCAAAATAAGCGGCAAGATCAATCTCATTGACCGTGATCTTTCCGCTTCCAGAATATAGTCTGGTTCGAGCAGTCGAGGTCTTTCTTCTCCCTTTGGCCTGGATATATTTTTTTGTCTTGGCTTTAGCCATATTTTCCAATTTTTAGTTAGTGGGAATTAATTTTTGGGTATGCTTATGATTTTCATCAGCATAAATTTTGATTCTTTTTATCTGGTTTGTCTTGAGGCGATTTTCCGGGATCATCCCGATAATTGCTCGGTTTAGCGGTTCGGTCGGCTTGGTTTTAATTAAATTTTTTAATGATTCTGATTTCAGGCCGCCGGGATAACCTGAATGCCGGAAGTATTTTTTCTGTTCTAATTTTTTGCCGCTTAGGGCTGTAAATTTAGCATTGATAATTACGACAAAATCGCCCATATCAAAATTAGCCGTATAATCTTTTTTGTGTTTGCCGCGGATAATTATTGCCGCTTGGGTCGCGACTCTTCCTAAAATCTTGTCCTTAGCATCAATTAAATACCAATTTCTCTTAATCTCATTTACTTTGGCTGTATATGTTTTCATAAGCTTAAGTCTTTATTTACTCGTCGTCCTTTCTATAGTTTTTTTGGTCGAGGTTCTGACTTCTTTGACTTTTGTTCCTGCTTCTTTTAAACGGTTCCAAAATCCTCTCTTTTTTGGCTCTTCTTTTTTTTGAACTCTGCTCTTGCTCTTTTCTGCTTTGTTTTCTTTTTTCTCTCTGGTTTCTTCTTTATGCCTTATTAAAAGTTCGACTATCACTTGCGGAGCATCGTCTCCCTTTCGGTTGTCGATCCTTGCTAAACGGATGAATCCGGATTTTTTATGCTTAAACTGCTCGTTTAAATCTTCAAAAATTTTAGCCGCAGCTAACTTTGAATTTAAGCGGGATAAGATTAAGCGCCGGGAGTGCAGATCTCCCCGCTGACCAATTCTCAAAATCTTTTCTGCTTCTCCTTTGATCATCTTCCCCTTGGCCGCAGTCGTAATAATTTTTTCATACAAAATCAAAGAGGTGACCAAATTTTTTATCAATTCTCCTCGAGGCCCCCTTTTTCGGCTTAATTTTTTTCCCTTAACTCGGTGTCGCATAATTTACTTTAACCCCCATCGTTTTAGCTTACGGTTTATTTCTGAAATGGACTTGTCGCCTAATCCTTTAATTTCACCCAATTTTTCTTCGGAGAGGCGGGTCAATCCGGCCACGGTCTTTATTTTATTATCAATTAATGTTTTGGCGGTTCGCGGCGAAAATCCTGCTTCTTCAATTAAAAGTTTTTTAAAGTCCTGAGTTGTTTTAGGCGCTTCTTTTTCTATTTTTTTGTCCTTTATCTTTGTCTTAGTTGTCTCCTTTGGCTCGCTCTCTATTTCTTTTACTCCCGCTTTAAATTCTTTGACTAAATTAAAATGTGATTCTAAAATTTCAGCCGCCTGCTTAAGCGCCTCCTTAGGAGCGACCGTGCCATCAGTCTTTAGCTCAAGCGTTAATTTGTCATAATTGGTCAATCCGCCGACTCGAGTAAATTCGCAAGTAAAATTAGCCATCTTAACCGGAGTAAAAACGCTATCAACGCTAATTACGCCGATCGGACGGTCCTCTCTTTTTCTCTCTTCAGTCGGCTCATAGCCAATTCCTTTCTTGGCTTTTATTTCAATTGAGACCTTAGCTTTTGAATTCAAAGTCATCAAATAAAGATCGGGATTGGCAATCTCAACGTTTGAAGAAACCTTAATATCAGAAGCTTTGATCTCTTTTGGGCCCCGAGCTTCTAAATTCAAGGTCGCCTCCTGGCTGTGCAGCTTAAGCCGTATCCTTTTAAAAGCAAGAATGATCTCGATTAAATCTTCTTTGACCCCCGGGATTGAAGTAAACTCGTGGCTTGCGCCCTCGATTTTGATCTCATAAATGGCGGCTCCGCCCAATGAAGATAAGAGGACACGACGCAGAGAACTGCCAATAGTGACGCCATAACCGGGAAATAAAGGCGAGATGACAAAAACTCCTTCGTTCTCTGTCTCTGACTTAACTTTGATTTTAGGTAATGAAATTTTCATGTTGCTCCTTAGTAAATATTAATCTTAATCCTACTTACTATAAAACTCAACCACCAGCTGCTCATTGATCGGCTCAGAAATATCTAAGCGATCAGGCAGGCGGATAATTTTTATTTCTTGATTTTTATTATTTAATTCAATCCACTTGGGAAGATCAGCCCTCTGCTCTTTCTCCTTATTTTTTTCCTTTTTAGCATCTTTTGGGGAGATGATATCTCCTTTCTTAACTAAGATTGAAGGAATATCTATGGAACGGCCGTTGAGCAAGAATTTACGGATTTTAACTTTTTGTCTTGCTTCTCTGCGGGATGAAGAGAGCCCGGCTCTAAAGACGATATTATCAAGCCGCCGCTCGAGCAGAGACATTAAGATGTCGCCCGTCTTGCCTTTTTTATGGGAAGCAACAGCAAAATATTTTAATAATTGCCGCTCCCGCAAGCCATAAATAACAGCTAATTTTTGTTTTTCGCGAAGCTGCAGCCCGTACTGTGAAAGCCGCCTCATGCCTTTATTCCCGTGCTGGCCAGGGATATAACTGCGGCGAGTATAGGAACATTTAGCGGAAAAACATCTCTCGCCTTTGAGGAAAAGTTTTTCTCCGGCGCGCCGGCATTTGCGGCAGACTCCGCGGGATTTTTTAAATCTTAAACCAGCACCTTTCGGTTCAGTTGAGACCGGCTCTGGAACTTCTTCTTTCACTTCTTCAGTTTTAGTTTCTTTATCAGCCATATAAATAACTTAATTTTCAATTTTCATTTATCAATTTTCATTGAATTTACAATGATTCAATTATCAATTAATTGCTAATTGTGACATTGATAATTTATTGTAAATTGTAAATTGGTAATTATTGCCTACGGACGTCTCGCCTTCTTGGCTCGGCAGCCGTTGTGGGCTGATGGGGTCTGATCAATAATAGAAATTACTTCGATGCCGGCAGAAGCAATCGCCCGAACCGCTGATTCGCGGCCAGGACCGATTCCCTTGACATAAACTCTGACTCTTTCTAAGCCGCACTCTTTGGCTAAATTTGAGGCATTAGCCGCCACCACCGAAGCAGCATAGGGAGTTGATTTTTTAGTCCCACTGAATCCCGAGGTACCGGCGCTTGACCAGCAGATCGTCCCGCCCTCTGGGTCAGTAAAATTAACAATCGTATTATTAAATGATGATTTAATATAAACGCCGCCTTCCTTAAATTGCAGCCGTTTTTTTGCCCGGCGAGGAAGTTTAGCCATTCTCTTGCCGCCTTCAGAACCGGCGACTTCTTTTTTTATCCTCATCTTTCCCATAGTATTTCCTTACGAATTTTAAATTTTGTAATTTTTAATTTTTAATTTTTAAAATTAAAAATTTTATTACGTCTTCTCTGCGGATGCTTTTCGGCCGCTGCCGACTGTCACGCGCCTGCCGCGCTTGGTTCTGGCATTAGTCTTGGTTCTCTGTCCGCGCACCGGCAGGTTTCGGCTGTGGCGTATTCCGCGATATGACCCAATCTCTCTTAACCGCTTAATATTCTGGGCGACCTCGGAACGTAGGTCACCCTCTATCTTTATATTTTTATCTATGTATTGGCGGATCTTTTCAATCTCATCTTGGTTTAAATCACGGGCGCGCCTCTCTGGATCAAGGCCCGTCTTCTCTAAAATTACTTTGGCATTTTTGCGGCCAACACCATAAATATAGGCAAGGGAGATGCCGATTTTTTTATCATTGGGAATGTCAACACCGGCTATACGCATAATGTCAATTTTCAATTTTCATTTATCAATTTTCAATAAATTTACAATGATTCAATTATCAATGTTTGTAAATTATATTATTGATAATTCATTGTAAATTGCAAATTGTTAATTGCTAATTGTTATTCAACCCTGCCTCTGCTTATGTTTTGGATTGGTGCAGATGACCATCAAGATCTTTTTTTTGGTTTTGCCGCTCTTTCTCATCTTGGCGCGTCTGACGATCTTGCACCGGTCGCACATTTTTTTAACTGATGATCTAACCTTCATAATTTAATACTAAAAAAATAACTAACTTATAAACTTATGTTCTTAAGTTCTTGAGTCGCCTAAAGTCTCTTTATTATCCTTCCCCTTGAAAGATTATAAGGAGAAAACTCCACCTCAACCGCATCCCCGGTCACAATCTTGATATAATGCATCCTCATCTTGCCGGAGAGATGGGCTAAAATCTCATGCCCTGTCTCCAATTTAACCTTAAATGAAGTGCTGGGCAGGGCTTCAATGACTTTTCCCTGCAAAACAATTTTTTCCTTGGGATCAGGCGTCTCTGCCTTCATTTTTTATCCTTAATTATACTTAAATAATTTTATATCATATTTGTTATTTAGTCAACCCCTTGTTGCCTGCCCTGAAGTTGCGGGTATACTTTAGGGTCGCTGTATTTGGTTAAATTAGGGTAAGGATTTTATCAATTTAACGAATTTGACCTGTAAAAGAGAACCGTCCCCCCGCTGGTCGTCAGAACCGTCCCCTTACTCTAACGATCTTTCTCTTCTTCTGGCTTCTGCTCTCCGTACTTCTCTCTCGTCCATACCAAAATGGTGAGCAATCTCATGCCAGACAGTATTTCTGACTATCTCTTTAATGTCTTTTTCATCTCGAGCAGCTGATTCGATTGACTCTTGAAAAATGGTTATTTTATCCGGAAGAACGCCGCTGTAACCAGAACCTCTACGCGTTTGAGGAACGCCTTCATAAAGACCAAATAAAATCAATCCTTGTTGTAAATGTAATTTTTTTTCTTGAACTTTAGTAGGTCGTTTCTCAATCACAATGGCAACATTATCTAATTGCTTTAAGAATTTTTCAGGAATTGCCGAAATACCCTCTGAGACAATTTGTTTAAATTTATTTTGCATAAGATACATTCAACTTTTAAAATATCCCTCAATTAATTCTTTGATTGAATTATACCAAAAAAGACGGTTGCCCGCCTCCTTTTAGATTCAATAAGTAATTTTTAAACTTCAAGCTTTACGCCTACTTTATCCGCCACTAACTTAATCCACTCTTCGTGCCGCTTGATTTGAACATTAATAGCCGAATATTCCTGAGTTAAAGTCTCGACTGATTTTGCTAACTTATCGACTGAGATAACAAGATTATTAACTGCTTTGGCTAAATTTTCCACCCTGTCCTCTAATCTTTTTATATCTTCTTTAACGACAATCAACTCAAGATTAATGTGGCTGATTTTTTTATCCTGGTCATCAAATCGTTTATTCATCATCCGCGCCAGTCTATCCAAAGTCATTTTTTGTTGAGGCATATAATCAAATTATATTTCAAAACGATTGCCTTTATATTGTAAATCATACACTTTTTAAGTCAAATTTTTAGGCAAATGGGAGATTCTTCGACCTTGCCCTCCATAGCCCCGCAACATTCCGCAGAACCGCACGCGGCGAAATGGGGCAGATTGTAATCCTATTATGTTAGGGGGTTGGGGAAATTTAACCTGTTATTGACCTGCCCGTCGTTGCTACGCTTCAGGCGCTGACAGGCGGGGAACCGCCCCCTCGCTGGAGGTCATTACTCTGGTTCAAGTTCAGCGATGGCCTCATCCAAAAGAGTATTAGCTGTATCAATATCTTCTTTGGTCGTCAGCCGTTCGCTAAATTCAAGATTGCAGAATTGATCGGCAAATTCCTCTTGTTTTTTCGCTAAATCTTCAGAAAAAAGGCCTCTTAAAACCGCCATTTCCAAATTGCCGGAAACCAATCCAAACCAAGCATCGCTTATTTTACGTTGTGCACCATTAACACTACTAACAGCATCTTGCGGAATATCATCCGAATAATCCTGCCTTAATCTCTTAAGCTCCGCTAGAAGCTCTGCTCTTGGATCAGGTTTTTGCGGTTCTTTTTCCATTTTATTTTTTCACTTCAAGAATTAAAATTCGTTTGAGCATATTATTCCTTGGATAATCTCATAATCTGCAGATTGTAGGCCTATTACGTTAATGGTTGTAATAGTTTTTCAATTATTTGATTCGGTTTTACAAAAATCAATGAAATGAACTATCCCCCCACCACCCAACGTAATAGACCTACAATCTGCAGATTATGAGATTATCCAAGGAATAATATGCTCAAACGAATTTTAATTCTTGAAGTGAAAA
>JAHJRZ010000035.1 GCA_018830605.1 Patescibacteria group bacterium
TCTGCTGACGCGGATAGTTTGTATTCTAATGATGAGATAAGATTAAGCGGGCAAAACGAATAATACCCAACCGCATCAGTATGAACCACTGGCATAACATAAGAGGACGCCAAAGACATCAGTCTTACTTCCGCTCCGTCGATTGGATCACCTAGAATATTACCCTCTTTAGCATAAACATAACCCTCAATCTTGCCTCTATCTGCCGGAATTCCGCCACGGGTTAATTCAATCGGCGGCGCCGTAGCTTCTCTTTTATCAACCAATACGACTATACTTCCTGGACGCTCAAAATTACACTCCCAATTGTACTCAAAATCAATTCTATAGCCCCCCTCTTGGGCACTCCTAATCTTTAAGCCAGAAATAGTATATTTGCCATCTCCGTCTGTTGTCCCTGATTTATCTCTTTCTGTCTTGGCTCTGATCCCAGGCACACCTATTAATTTATTGGTGTTGGTATCTTTGACATAGACATAACCGGTAATCGTGGCCGTTTCTTCTGCGGCTGGCGGCGGCGGCTCGGTGCCACCGCTAGTTGTTTCACTATAAAGAAAGGTTGCCTTCATTAAGGACTGGCCTGCGGCTACTCCTTCTATCTTCCAAACTTGGGGGCCGAATACATCATCCGGATCCCCGCGTGTCCAACTCCCCATATCCATATGAAAGGCACAGCTCTCAAGTCGGGGGCTGGGGGACAGACGTTCGACTCTTGCATAATAAGTCGTCATCTGGGTGGGATAAAGCCTGATTTTTGCAACCCCCTCGCTATTAGTCACTCCTTTTTTAGAATCAGCAGATCCATTAAAGGCCGCGGAGGGTACTCTGCTCCCACCTTCTTTGCAGGCCCTATCTTCTTTTAAATAAGGTAGGTTTGCTGCCCATACTGTTGCGCCGCTAAAGGGAATTCTATTGACAATCTGCCCCTGTTCATTCGTATATGCCTTCTCTACTTTTACTTCGACATCTACATAACTCTGGCTGATGACATCCGCTAACCCGGCAAACCAGCCTTTTTTAATCCCAATGCCGGCAATGACAGCCAAAACAATAACTGTTGCCGCGATTAAATAAACAACTACTTTTTTTCTTTGTCCCATACTTTCTCCTTTTTTTAATTTGAATTATCTAATTAACCAAATAAAGCATCACTGCCAAAATTATGACAACCACCACAAAAACTACCATTAAGACCAAAAAGATGTTTCTTGCCTGCATACATTATTATTATAACAGCTTATTTCCTTTCAACCAAATCCCGAGTCCGGCGGGCGATCGTAAGCATGCCTCGGCCTAAATAAGTCAAACTATGTTTGACCATACGACCTTTTTTCTTTTTACTGATCAATCCTGCCGCTTCTAGCCGCTGGCAATGAGAGGCGGTGGTCTTTAAATTAAAATGCAAAAATTCAGAGATCTCGCTTAAGCTCAAGCTTGTCTTGTCAAGCGCATCCAAAATTAAGAGCCGTTTTGAACTTGACAGGCCCTTAAAAATTAATTCTGTCGTTTTCAGCGATCTTAAAATTTTCATATTCTCATTTTCTCAAGAATTTGAGAATATGTCAACCCTGTTAAATAATTTGCCTCGGCAAATTACGACGACTTCGTATTTAACAGGGTCAAGAAGATACTATCTCTTGCCTGATTTTTGGACTTTGATTGCGCCGCGGTCAAGCTTTAAAGAAATTTTTTGCTTCTCTCTCCACTTTAATTCAGCCACCCACTCACGGGGAATCGTCACAGCAAAAGAGTACTTACCAACCCGCGCCAACTTTCTGGTTGCTTCTTTCATAATAATTACTCCTTTTTTAAATTTACTTATTACTTATTTTTATTCTAACATAAAAATTATTTAGAAAAATAATAATTATTGTGGATAATTAAAAAAGGGTCTTGGGTACCAGTAACTGATACTTACGACCCTTGTGAAGGATGCGGTTGAACAACTCAAGGGAGGAACAACTTGGTTGAGATTGCCTCCGCCTCTTTCCACTCTACTCGGCCGTCGAGAAAACCTATATTGACTCGTCTTTCTCCTCGCGGTGAGTGACGACCGTACGCAAAAGAGTTGCCGAGGGTTTTTGTATCCGGAATAGCAACAATGTCTGTTCCATCCCAGATAAAGGGGGCTGTGTCCGAGATTAACTGCTTCATCGTCATCTTGGTGATAAGACGGTTGAAACCGTACCCTCGGCCTCTGCCATTGACTTCTGTCCAAACCGGACAGGAATACTCTTCCCGATTCCAAAACAAGTCATCATTCGTCCAAGTCATACGGTCAAAATCTGACGGCAGACGGCCGTCATAATCGGCTGCGTAAAGTCTAATGGAACAGAGGATGAAACGCATACTCCCCTGACATTCGTATTTGAGAACTTTGCGACGCGCTTCCGCAAAGACCGGGAAGAGGCTCGCCGCCAGGATCGCGATGATCGCAATGACGACCAACAGTTCGACCCTAGTGAAGCCGCATCTCGTTCTCATCTTTATGCCTCCTTGAAAGCATCGGATTCGAGCGGATAAAATCATTATACACAATTTTTGCTTTTTAGCAAGAAAAAAAGAGTTGCCCCCTAATTTTCATTTATCGTATAAACTAAGCTATCGCTTGATTTATACGATTTATAAAAAAAGAGCTAAACCGAATTGATATCCTCGCGGCCGATTTTAAGAGTTGTACCGCGAGAAACTTCTCCGGAGATCATTTTTTGGGCGAGCACGTTTTCTAATGATTCTTGAATAGTTCGCTCTAAGGCCCGAGCGCCAAACTCCGGCGAGTACCCCTTGAGCGCGAGTTCGGCAACCGCCGCTTCAGTAATATCTAATTTGATTTCTTTTTCTGTTTCGAGCCGCAAACGCAATTTCTCTATCATCATCTTGGCTACTTCGCGCGTCTGCTCCGTGGTCAAAGGCGAAAATATAATGACGGCGGTAAAGCGATTTATAAATTCCGGTCTGAAAATTCCTTTCTGCTGAAGTTCTTCCATTAATCCTGATTTCATTTCTTCATAACTAACATTATTTTTTACCCCCTCCCGGATATATTCCGAGCCGGCGTTAGAAGTGGCAATGATAATGGCATTTGAAAAAACAATTTTGCGGCCCACAGTATCAGTGATAAAACCCTCATCAAGCATCTGCAAAAATAAATTCAAAATCGAGGGCTCCGCTTTTTCCACCTCATCAAATAAAACTAAAGTATGAGGATTTTCAAAAATGGCTTGAGACAATAATCCTGAACCGCCCTCTTCGTCGCCAATCAAGCGATAAATACTCTCTTTGGTCTGGTATTCAGACATATCAAAACGGATCATATTTTCTTCTGAACCAAAATAACTCTCGGCCAGCGCACGCGAGGTCTCGGTCTTGCCCACGCCGGTCGGGCCAAGGAACAAGAACGAACCCATTGGTTTTTTAGATTCTTCGATCTCGGCGCGCGAGCGGCGCATGGCGTTTGCTACTGCCTTGATCGCCTCTTCTTGATTAACAATCCGCTTATGCAGATAATCTTCCAGATTTAAGAGCTTTGATTTTTCTTCTTCCCGGATCTCACCTGCCTCAACCCCGGTCTTTATTTTGACCGTCTCCTGGACATTTTTTTCCGTCACTTGGGTGATACCGGACGAAGCCGCATTAACCGCTACCTGATCTAAAAGATCAATTGATTTTTCAGGGTTAGTTTTATTAACATAGACGCGGCCAGCAAGCTTAACGATTTCCTGAAGAGCCAGATAAGTAAAAATAACGCCTGTTTTGCGCTCAATCAGAGGCATAACCGACTCGAGAATTCTAATCACCCTCGGCGCATCCGGCTCTAAAACATCGATTTTTGAGAAATGGTCGCGCAAAGAAGTATTTGATTCAATTAATTTATGATAAAGGCCGGGCGTGGTCGTACCTATAAAACCAAGCTGGGGCAGTTCCAGATATGGCAGAATAACCGAGGAAGCATCAATCTTGCCCACGGATTCAGCGCCCGCGGAAAATAATTCATCAAGGCGATCAATAAATAAAATAATATTGCCGGCAGAGGCCGCTTCAGAAAAAATCAAATGAAGCCGACCCGAAATTTCACCTTCGGTTTGGGCTCCGGCGAGCGCAGCTCCCAAATCAAGCTCCAAGATATGCTTATTAGCCAGTACTCCGTAGGTCATCCCAGAATAAACCCGCTTAGCAAAAGAATAAACAATTGTCTTTTTGCCAATTCCCGGCTCCCCGACAAGAACCGCATTTTTAGCGGTCGAAGTGACCAGCGCATTTTCAAGCGCCATAATTTCATTCTCGTAACCGACTCGGTGGAAATCAATATTGGGCGAGGCAACAAGATCAGTAATATCATGGCTAAAACGATTTAAATTAGGCGTATAGCCAAAAGCCCAATCCCGGCCAATGCCGCCATTTAAAACCAAGTTTTCCGGATCAAAGAGCTTACTTCTCTTCTTTTTTATCACCTGCGTTTCCCAATAAACAAGATTAAGCAGATCTTCTTCTTTAAGATGCAGAGAGAATAGAAGACGGCTTAAGGATTCTGTTTTAAGACAAAGGGCAACAAAAATATCACCAATTGATATAAATTTATGGTTTTCCGCGGCCGCGATTTTCAATGCTTCAAAGACAATATCTTCATTTTTGACTACTTCATCATTCGCCTGTTCGAGTAATTGATCTCTTCCTGCACCCATGCGCTTGAGCATAAAATCTATCTCCGGAAATGCGACTAAATTATTAAGATAATCTTTGAGCGTGATACTCTTTGGATCTGCAGCTATTCGAAGATATAAATCAGCCGCACTAAGAGACAAAAGTTCGGCTAAATTTATACTCTTGCCTGAATTTAACTCTTCAATCGCCTCATTAAGCGTAAAATCAACCTCAAGGTGCCTTCTTTCCTGATAATAAAAGATATGATAAGCAAGTAGATTAAGAAAAAGGACAAAAATGGTAATCGTCAAACCCAAGAAGGCCGGCGCAGGAGCAAACCAGCCAAAGATAGTCGTGGCAATAATAATCGTGGCCGCGAAACCTAATAAAATAATAAGGATATTTAAAATGAAAAGTAAGGGCTTGCGGCGCGAGATCTCATGCTCGACTAATCGTTGCTGAAAAGTATCGCTTGGGTCAAAATAATAATTGTATGCCATAAATTAAGCTAATAATGGTGATTAAGGGCAAGAATAACCAAATAAAAATTAAAGATAAAGAAAGAGCAAAAAAAACAATCAGAACTACTAAGTAAATAAAAAGAATAATTGTTTTAATGATAAAACCAATTAATCTTGAGGTTAGATTAAAAAGAATTACTTGAAAAACTTGATTCAGGGGCAAGCCCTCGGTGGAGGAGATATCGCGCTTCCAAGGAGATAGATAAGTGCGCAAAAGAAGCTTTACCGAAAAAATATCTGTAATTTTAAGAAAAAGCGCTTTTAAATAAATAAAAAAGTCCCGAATTCCTTGGCTGTACCACCAGCCAAAGATATCGCCTAAAAACGCTTTGTTTTCGCCTAAAACAATTATTGCCATTTGTTTTCTATTATATCTTATTTTATTAATTATTAAAAAGCCCCGACGTTACGTCGGGGCTTTTATTATTTATTATTCAAAACTCAAGTTCCGTGGAAGTGTCGGTTGGGAGTAATCTTCTCAAAGTTAAAGATGCCGCCCGTCAAATCCTCAAAATCCTCCTGCACCACCCTATCTTGCGCTTCAATTCTCAAGGCCAGCTTCTCCCACTTCTCTTTTTGCTCGCGTGATAATTTTTGCCAAGTTTGATTAGTCATAATCTCCTTCTTGCATTATTTTTTATTCAATCCAATCATACAAAAAGAAAGATTAAGAAAAA
>JAHJRZ010000036.1 GCA_018830605.1 Patescibacteria group bacterium
AAGAAAGATTAAGAAAAAATTAAGAATCTAAAAACGGCAAGATGACGATAAATTTAGTGCCTGAACCAACCTTACTTACTACTTTAATCTCCCCGCCGTGGGCCCGGGCAATAAAGCGCGAGACCGCGAGCCCAATGCCGGAGCCGGCTCTCTTTTTATAGCGCTCTATCTCTTTGGCGCGGTAAAAACGGTCAAAGATAAAAGGCAGATCGGCTCGGGCAATACCAATGCCTGTATCTACCACTTCTACTTCAACTCTGCTCTTTTTAATCTCAACTTTAAGAATTACCGAGCCCTGGTATTGATTATACTTGACCGCATTAGTCAAAATATTCAAAAACATCTCTTTAATCTTCTCTCGATCGCCAAGAAACTTAATTTTAGGGTTGTTCTTAATTATTACCTTGATTCTTTTTTCTCGAGCCAACCTTCTCATTATTACTAAAACCTCCATAATCATTTTGGAAAATTCAAAAAGCTTAATCTGTATCTTTTCTGGACGCGCGTCTTCATGAATTAAATTAATTAAATTCTCTAATTTATGAGAGACATTCTTCGTCTCCTCAACCACATCCTGCATCGCTTCGCGGTCCTCTTTAGGAATCTGGTTTTTTTTGCGCTGCAATAACTCAATATTGCCCCGAATCACGGTTAAAGGAGTACGCAGTTCATGAGAGACATCAGCCACAAACTGCATTTTAGAAGCGAGGACTCGGCGCACCCTCTCCTCTAAAATTTGATTAGTTTTGGCATTTTTGATGGCAATCGAAGCATTCTCGCTTAAATCTTTAAGCACTATTTCATCAATTTTTTTGTATTTATCATAATCGCGCGAACTGACGATCAAGACGCCCACCACCCCCCGATCAATAATAATCGGCACCGCCAGTTCAGAGTGCGCCCGCTTGCCCGAACCCCAAGCGACAAAAAAACGGTCTTTGTCCGTATTATTGCAAAGATAGAATTTTTTTGTCTTCAAAACATGCCCCACGATTCCACGCCAAGGACGGATGATTAAATCTTTTTTAACCATTTTAATGCCATAAGATTCGATCGCTCGAAGCTTTTGATTTTTTTTAAAAAAGATAACTCCGGCATTGCTATTAGTCAGATTAACCGCGCCCTTTAAAATAAGCCGAAGGATTTTTTTTACTCTGGCCTCGGAGTTGATGGTTTTAGCAATGCGCGATAAAAGAGAGAGCCGCTTATTATAAAGAAGAATCTCACTGCGCCTGGCCGCATTAACCCTCCTCAAAAAATCAACCAGA
Source organism: Patescibacteria group bacterium (assembly GCA_018830605.1). GTDB lineage: Bacteria > Patescibacteriota > UBA1384 > JAHJRZ01 > JAHJRZ01 > JAHJRZ01. Next base: position 1,269 of record JAHJRZ010000036.1, read on the forward strand.
TTAGTCCAAGGGTTTCTTTTAGAATTTAATGTTTTTAATCTTGTAGCCATTTCCCCTGACCGTCTCTATCAATTTTATTTTATTTTGACCATCAATTTTTTTTCTCAAATTAGACAGATGCGCATCAATCACATTAGAGAGCGGATTAAAATTATACCCCCAAGTATGCTCGCCGATCATATTGCGGGTACAGACTTCTCCTTGGCGCCGCATTAAAAAATCTAAAATTTTGTATTCTTTGGCAGTCAAAGCAAGATTGTTTTTGCCGCGCCTGACCTCGTGGCTCTTGGGATCAAGGGAGAGATTTAAAATTTTTAATTTAGCAGTAATTACTTTTTTGCCGCGGCGCAAGAGGGATCTGACCCGCGCCAAAAGCTCAGCAATGGAAAATGGCTTGGTCAGATAGTCATCCGCGCCAGCATCAAGCCCCTTAATCCTGTCTGCGACTTGAGTCTTGGCAGTCAGCATAATCAAAGGAGTATCTATCTTCATCTGGCGCAACTTCTGACAGACTTCGAAGCCATCAATACTCGGCAGCATTACATCTAAAATTATAAGATCATAATCGTTGATCTCCATCTTTTCGAGCGCCTCTTCTCCGGAAGAAGCAAGCTCGACCGTAAACTTCTCCATCTCGAGCGCCCGCTTGATAAAGCTTGATATCTTTTTTTCATCCTCAACCACTAAGATAATCATAATAAATTTTCAATTATTCCCGACGGCAAGTCGGGATCCCGACCTTCTCGTCGGGACAATCCTAATTTACAACCTGTCTCGCCTTATAGCAAGTTAAGGCGGATAAATTAGCGATTAATCAATAATCTAAGTTGCGATTGGCAAGGCAAACATTTGATAAATTTGCCAACCTCTAACCATATAAAAACCTTAATTTTCAGGCAATTGCCAGATTTGTATGGTTTTTGAACCTGTTAAATTTTTTTAAAAAACAAAAAAGACCAAAAATTTTAAAATTAATTGCTAATTGAGAATTTATTTAAGATAGACTGGCACTTGGATTGTATCCTGGACCGAGCCGTCCATGGCCGAGAGATCATAGGCCTCGATGGTAGCATAAGTTCCAGCATAAGAACTGTCATAAGTAAGAGTCGCGCTGTAGGGACTGCTCACTCCCACATCAACCGCTTGGGCAGTGACTATTTCTTTTTTAATTTCTGTGCCGTCACAGGCGACTATCCGCACCAAAAAAGTAGCCTCAAAGACATTGGCTGTGCCGGAAAATGTAATCGGGCTTGATACTTGCGAATAATGGGCAAGATCAGCAATCGTGATATTGCCGGTGCCGCCATTGGGATTTTTAAGACAGTGGCTGGCTTTGATCTGCTCCGTGTCAGAGAGAGGGACGGCTGAAGTCTGGCGGGTAGATGTGGACGGCGATGGAGTCGGAGTCGTTTTGCTCTGTTTGCCGAGATAATAAGCTGTGCCAACACCCGCTCCGCCGATTAAAATAATTACAATAACTACTACCACGATAATCCAAATAATCTTCTTATTCATTCTTACCTCCTTCTTTTATTTAGTTGATGTGGGTGTATTTGAAAAACTGGGAACAGGAATTTCGGTTCCATTGTCTAAGGACGGAGTCGATGGCCAATTATATCCCCCAAATCCGCGAAACATTGAACAGCCGGCAAAACCTAAAATTAAAACCACTAAAATAACGATTATCAAACAACAGCAACAGCCGCCAATGCCAATCCCCCACTTGGCCCCGCTCGACATACCTTTACTGCTTCCAGCTTCCGGCACGCCTGCTCGCCTCGCTGAGTCGAAGCGGGCCGGCGAGGCAGGCTCTCGGCTGGCAGCTAACTGCTTGTTTTTTTCTTCTGCCATGATGATTCTATTATACATTATTGATTATTTTGAAGCAAAGATTGTTTTTATTGTTCGAGCGAAGTCGAGAACCATATCATGATAACTTCTCGACTCGTCCCACCATCGGCGGGACTCGCTCGAAGAGTAAAATTTAGTTTTTGCATAACGCTTGTAATTAGTAATATTTAGTAAGTAATTAGTAAATACTGCCCAACTATTGACAAAAAAATGATTATGCTATATAATGGCTATAGTTCAGATTCAGATAGATATCGTAAGAAACCAGACGTTGACGTTGACGTTGTCGTGTAAGCCGTAGACGCAAAATCTCGACGAGGGAGGAATGTCGTATGCGCAGGTCCGATGGCAACCGCCGGCCAGCCCCAACCACTTCACCGCGGGCGACCGGCACATCGATTGCATCTTCGCGGACCACTACAGCGCACCGGCGGCGTTCGCCTAGTCCCGCCCGTAAGGGCCCCGGCGACGCCGCAACCTGCGGACATATAATCCGCAGAAATCCACACCCCGAGAGGGAATGCATGCACAGACACACAGCTACAGCAAAGTAGTACCCAGCGCCGGCTACGAGCCTGACTTTCATCCAACACACGAAAGGCTCAAGCCAAAGCACTATCCCGCCTGGCGGGTCTCACTCAATTCATCGAGACCCTCAGGCGGCTTTTTTTTATTAAAACATTAAAACAAACAAAAACTTCGCATTTTTATACGAAGTTCTGCCGAGCAGGGATTCGAACCCCAACTTCCAGGACCAAAACCTGGCGTCCTGCCATTAGACGACTCGGCAACAAATCAATTTTAATTACCAATTCCCAATTTATCTCGCGAAGCGAGATCTGGCTCCGCCAGACAATTACAATTTACAATAAAATAACAAATAATTAAAGACCCCGCACAGCTTTAGCTTTGCGGGGTTTGCCTCAAGTGGTCAATAAGCCGAGTTCTGTCCCGCCTCAATGCCCAAAGGGCTTTGGGCGGGGATATCTATCTATCTAGGCCCAATGTTGCCATCGGACTCATGCAGAAGGACCATACTCACTGGGTCGAGCCGACCCTTCCATGTGGTGTGATTTTGGCCTACCTTCTTTGCACCGGACAGGGTTTACAACTCCGATCCGTCACCGCATCGGAGAGAGGTTAATTAAGCCTCACATTTCACCTTGGCACTCATGCAAAGCATAAGTCAGCCGTATAGTTTCTGTTGCACTTTCCCTAGGGTTGCCCCCGGTTTCCGTTAGAAACTGTCCTGCTATGCGGTGCTCGGACTTTCCTCTCCGACGATATGTCGGAGCAGATATCTTTTCCACTCAAGGCAATAATATTATATCAAATGATAACAATTTGTCAAATTATAAATTTTTTGATTTCGTTAATATTTTTTCCAAAAACTGCCCGGTGTATGATTTTTTAATTTTACTTACCTCCTCCGGAGTTCCTTCTGCTATCACATAACCGCCTGCTTCCCCGCCTTCTGGGCCGAGATCAATAATGTGATCCGCACACTTCACCACCTCCAAGTTATGTTCAATTACCAAAACAGTGTTGCCTTTATCAACCAATCTAAACAAAACTGAAAGAAGCCGTTTGATATCTTCAAAATGAAGTCCGGTCGTGGGCTCGTCTAAAATATAAAGGGTCTTGCCGGTTGATTTGCGCGACAATTCAGTTGAAAGTTTGATTCTTTGCGCCTCGCCTCCAGATAACGTGGTCGCGAATTGTCCAAGTTTAATATAAGAGAGACCAACATCAGACAAGACCTGAAGTTTGGCTGAAACAACCGGGATATTGGCAAAAAATTGCAAGGCCTCTTCAGCCGTCATCTCCAAGACATCAGAGATGGTCTTCCCTTTATAATGAATCTCCAATGCCTCATTATTATATCGTTTGCCTTGGCACTCCTGGCAGGTGACATAAACATTAGGTAAAAAATGCATTTCTATTCTCAATATTCCTTCGCCGCGGCAGACCTCGCAACGGCCGCCCTTGACATTAAAAGAGAATCTTCCCGGCCTGTATCCCCTCATTCTGGCTTCAGGAGTTGCGGCAAAAAGGGATCTGATCGGCGTAAAAAGACCGGTATAAGTGGCGGGGTTGGAACGCGGCGTCCGGCCGATCGGCGATTGGTCAATCGAAATTACTTTGTCTAAATGATGACTACCTTCAATTCTCTTGTGTTTGCCCGGAATAACTCGGCTGTGATGAAATTTGACCGAGAGAGCTCGAGATAAAATATCATCCATCAAAGTTGATTTGCCCGAACCGGAGACGCCGGTAATACAGACAAACTCTTCTAAAGGAATAGAAACATTAATATTTTTTAAATTATTAGCGCTGGCGCCTAATATTCTAATTTTTTTGCCGCTTCCCCTTCTTCTCTCTTTAGGTATGGTAATTTTTTTACGGCCGGAGATATAATCACCCGTGATTGAACCCTTGGTATTTTTGATATCTTTAAGCTTGCCAATCGCAACTACTCTGCCGCCGTGTTCGCCCGCGCCCGGGCCCACATCAACAATAAAATCAGCGGACTCAATCGTCTCGCGGTCATGTTCAACCACGATGACCGTATTGCCTAAATTTTTTAAATTTCTTAAAGTTTTTAAAAGCTTTTTATTATCACGCTGATGCAAGCCGATTGAGGGCTCATCAAGAATATAAATCACTCCCATCAAAGATGAGCCGATCTGCGTAGCCAGCCGGATTCGCTGCGCTTCACCGCCAGAAAGGGTAGAAGCATTTCTATCAAGAGTTAAGTAAGAGAGCCCGACATTTTCTAAAAATCCTAAACGTTCTTTTATTTCTTTGAGAATCTGCCGGGCAATGTGAGCGCGAGTTGCCTCAAGCCTTAAATTGGTAAAATATTTCAGCTCGAGATCAATCGTCATCTCACAAACATCAATGATTGATTTTTTTTCAATTAAGACTGCCAAAGCTTCTGGCTTTAATCGCCGTCCTTGGCACTTGGGGCAGATCTTTTCAACCATATATCTTTCAATTTCTAGGCGCATATGTTCCGAATCAGTAGACAGATAGCGCCTCTCAAGGTTGGGAACTACGCCTTCATAGCCCGTCGGATAACCAGAAACGTAAAAAGTTTCTCCTTCAACGCCGTGTAAAACCATGTTTTTAGCCTCGCGTGATAATTCTGAAAATGCCACATCAACTGAAAAATGATGATGCCGGCCGACCTCTTCTAAAACTCTCTGAAACCATGAGCCATGGCCAATGCCGCGCGCCCAGGGGCGAATCGCGCCTTCAGCAATGGTGAGTGATAGATTTGGCACCACCAGATCTGGATCGATTTCCTTTTTTGAACCGAGTCCCTGGCATTCCGGGCAGGCGCCATGCGGGGAATTAAAAGAAAAGGTCCGCGGTTCAATTTCAGACAATGAAATAGCGCAATTAGGACAGGCAAAATCCTCGGAAAATACTTCTTCTTTAGCTTTTAAACCCATAGAAACAATCATCACTCCATCTGACAGAGTAAGCGCGGTCTCAACTGATTCATAAAGCCGCTCTTTGTTTGTGTCTGACAGCGCCACCGAAAAAGGAATACGATCAATAATTACCTCAATTGTATGCTTGACATTTTTATCAAGAATTATTTCTTCAACTGCAGCGTAAATATCGCCATCAACTCTAACTTTAGAAAAACCAGAACGTCTGGCTTCTTCCAAAATATTCTTATGCTCCCCTTTTTTATCTTTAACCACGGGCGATAATATTGAAAGATAATACTTCTTACTGCTACTCCTCTTTTTTACCTTGATTAGATCTCTTATCTTCTGGTTAATTTGGCTGGCGGTCTGCTTTACAACCTTGCGGCCGCATTGAGGACAATGGGGTTCGCCGACACGGGCGAACAAGAGGCGCAGGTAATCATAAATTTCAGTAACGGTGCCCACGGTCGAGCGCGGATTATGGCTAGCACTCCTCTGGTCAATGGAGATCGAGGGAGATAATCCTTCAATATAATCCACATCCGGCTTCTCCATCACTCCCAAAAACTGGCGGGCATAAGAGGATAAACTCTCGACATAGCGGCGCTGGCCCTCGGCGAAAATGGTATCAAAAGCAAGGGAAGATTTGCCCGAGCCGGAGATGCCAGTAATGACGACCAATTTATCCCGCGGAATTTCAAGAGAGATATTTTTGAGATTGTGCTCCCTGGCGCCGATGATTTTAATACTATTCATAGAACAACTTCACATTAAAAAGCTGTTGTCCATTATATAAAGAATAAAATGATGAGTCAAGAACGAAGACAGAATAATTCATTTGATTTTTTGGTAATTACGAGTAAGATAGTATTGTCCGGCCGCTGGGAGCCTGAGACCAGCTAAACCTGTCCCCTTAGGAGGGACCGAAATGGACCGACTAAGCGCACTGTCTGTGCTTCTCCCCTATCCTCATCTTAAGTCTGGCGTCTTTGCTTGGCTCGCGGGTGAGTGGTGGGAACACGGAGGATATCTTCTCTACTGCGACCAAGAATGGTTTTCTAACCCCCCGAGTTGGCCTGGGATCCCTTTCGGCGTCAAACAGAATAGCGCCAGCTTGGAATGTCTCCTTAATGAAGAATCACGGGCGCTTCTACAGAAAGCGTCCGATTATCGGGTTCTATAAGTGCCGGGCACGGTTTTTATATTCAAATTCGACTTTGCAAGGGTCCGTCCCTTGTAATATAATAGGAATATGCCGAGCAAAAATATATTAAAAGAATATATCCAAGGCGGTTATTATCATGTTTATAACCGCGGGGTTGAAAAGAAAAAAATATTCAAATCAAAACAAGACTACATTGTATTCTTACGGTTTCTTAAAGAATATCTCCTTCCACCAAAACATTCCGACCTCTTAGAATTACAAAAAATCTGTCCCCGCCGAAATCCTATAAATTGCTACGAAGATATAAAATTATTGGCATATTGTTTGATGCCTAACCATTTTCATTTATTCTTAAAACAAAAATCGGAAAAAGGGTTAGAAACTTTTATGAGAGCGCTAAGCACGAATTACGTCATGTATTTTAATCAAAAATACAATCGTGTTGGCCCATTATTTCAAAGCAGATACAAGGCCGTTTATATTGATAATGAAGCTTATTATCTCCATATTTCTCGCTATATACATAATAATCCTCGCGAACTTCTTGCGAGGGACGGACCCTTGTATAAGTATTCGTTTTCAAGTTATCAAGATTATTTAGGTAAAAGAAAATGTGATTGGCTTAATACTAAACAAATTATTGCGTCTTTCAAAAATAAACGAATCGGTATCAATTCTTATCAGGGATTTGTTGAAGAATTCAATGAAGAAAAAGATTTAGATGACATAGTAGATTTAATCCTCGAATAAACACGAGTCTTACGAGGGTCCGTCCCTTGCGATCCGCGAAGCTGTGAGGGACGGACCCTTGCAGTGTTGCAAAAAAATATTTACTTTGGTAAAATTTAAATAAGCTAAATATATTTTTAAATAATTAATATTTAAGTAAGTTTAAGTTAAGGAGAGGAATATGGCAATGTTTGGCACAGAGGAAGAAAGAAACAACATGGAACCACAAGCAGAAACAATCGTCGGCGTTGATGTGACGATCAAGGGCAATTTCAAAAGTCCTTCAAACATCACTGTTAATGGCACGGTTAAAGGTCGAGTTGACACTAAGACTGATGTGACGGTCGGCGAAAAAGCGACGGTCGAGGGCTCGATCAATGCCAAAAAGGTGACCGTCTCTGGAAGAATTCAAGGAAATGTTGAGGCCAGAGAATCGCTTGAGATCACTCCCACCGGGAAGATCTTTGGCGACATCACCACTTCAAATCTGATTATCCAATCAGGAGCTACTTTTGTCGGCAAGAGCGCGATGGCAGAAAAAGGCGAATTAACAGAGAAAGAAGAGACCGAAGAAAAGATTGAAGAAACGGAGGATGCTGTCCCAGCCGAAGAAGAATTAGTTGAAGAAGAAGTAGTGCAGTAAGAAAATGTACTACTATATCTTTGAGCCGACAAAAAATCCCAAGGAGCTGAAGATCCAAGATGAGATAAAAATAAAACTTCAGACCTTAGGCATTATTGGAGAGTGCGTCACCCTCTCCTTAGCGGAAGAACCGAGAGATCTGGCGCGCGTCGGTCTGCGCAAGAATTATGCCACGATTGTTGCTTGCGGCTCTGACCGTTTAATAAATGAGGTGGGCTCGGGATTGATTGAGAGCGGAGCGGTACTCGGAGCCATTCCTTTGGAAGAAGAGAGCTCTTTTAATAAAATATTGGGGATAAAAAATTATCTTGAAGCTTGCGATATTTTGCCGCAAAGAAAAGTTATGACCTTAGACTGCGGATTGATTAATTCAACCAAGATATTTATTACTGAAGTAACAATCAAGCCAAAAAAAGAATTAACGCTCTCCGAATCAGGGCTGATCATTGTTAATTTCGACGGAAACTTTCAGGCAGAAACAAAATTATGCGATATTATCGTCTCCAATGTCGGCGTTAAAGAAAAAGACACTGCCAAAACCCGTGAACTTTTGGTTGATAATCATTTAGATGTCTTTATTCCGGACCAAATAAAAGAGACCGGCGGATTTTTTTCCAAGCTCTTTAGCAGAAGAGAAAAAGCAGAAGTAGAGCCCGGAGGCGGCAGTATCTTCCATCCCCAGCGTATTTCGATTGAATCGCGCAAAAAATTAATCACCCTTTTATCTGATAAAATAATTGAACGGGGCAATTTAGTCATAAAATCATATCCAGGTTCTTTAAAAATAATTATCAAGAGAGAACGGCCGCAGATCGAAGAAGAGGAGGGTGAGAATTAATGCCTTTTAGGATTGAAAAAGTCAACTCACTTTTAGTTCAGGAGATCTCAAATATTCTTAATAAAACGCGCTTTTTAGGTTTGGGATTTGTCACCGTCACTTCCGCAGAATGCGCCAAAGACCTAAAGAGCGCTAAAATCTGGATTTCAATTATGGATAAAAATAAAGATAAGACTTTGAGCATCTTAAAAGGCCATCTCCGCGAGATCCAAAAAGAATTAAACCAAAGGATAGAGATAAAATTCTGCCCCAAAATTCGTTTTTATCTTGATAAATCAGAAGATAATTACTTTAAAATTGATAAATTATTAAAAGACGAAAAAAGAGACTTGAACCCTTGACACAATCTATCTTTAAGTGTAAAATTTTTTAGTAATAATTAAGAAAAATTTCCCTTGAGAATCCTAAACAATCCATTTGAATTGAGAAGCAAAAATGCCCTTTTAATCTCTGAATCTGGAGAAAAGAAGGGTGAGCTGGAGATGAGTGAAATCTTCCGCCTGGCTCATGAATCTGGCCTTAATGTCGCGCTCGTCTCCCAAAATTCTAATCCTCCAATCGTCAAGCTGATTGATTGGGGTAAGTACCAGTACGAAAAAGCAAAGAACGAGAAGAAAGCGCGCGCCAGATCTAAAGCGCTCGAGATGAAAGAAATCCGGCTCTCCCCGAGAATCAATGAACACGATTTTGAATTTAAAAGACGGCGCGCGGAAAAGTTTTTAGCCAAAGGCCACGCTTTAAAATTGTCTCTGCGGCTCAAGGGCAGGGAGAATCAGTTTGTTGACCAGGCGATTAAGGTAATAGTAGAATTCTCCCGCCAACTCGCAGCTCTTTCCAAGATTGATCAGACGCCCAAAAGAATGGGCGGAGCGATCGTTTCGATCTTACGACCGAAAAGTAAACAGTAAACATTATGCCAAAACTTAAAACCCATAAAGGATTATCAAAACGAATAAAAAAGACCAAGTCTGGCAAGTTAAAGCACCTGCGCGCTATGGGACGGCACAAGATGTTGATTAAATCTAGCGATAGAAAAAGAAAATACAAACGCGACCAGAATATTTCCAAAGCTGATGCGAGAAAAGTTAAGAGATTATTACCGTATAAGTAAACAGTATGAGAATTAAACGCGGAAAAACGACTAAAAAAAAGCACAAAAAAATCAAAAAAGCTCTTAAGGGATTTTTAAAATCCAGGCGGGCTTCGGTCAAGCATGGCCGGGAAGCTTTGATCAAGAAGTGGTCGCGGCAGTATGAGGGCAGGCGCAAAAGAAAGAGAGACTTGAGAGCCCTTTGGATAATTAGATTAAATGCGGCGGCGCGCGAAGAGGGCTTGACTTACAGCAAATTGATAGCCAGTTTAAAAAAGAAAAAGATTGAATTAGACAGAAAGATATTGGCCGAGATTGCGGTCAATCATCCTGATGTTTTTAAAAAAATCGCCTCCTCCCTTGACAAAAAATAATAGTTTGCTAAGATAATATTACTTTCAATAGAAAGAAGATTAGAATCAACGATTGTGATTTTCTCTCTGCTGAAAGGCAAACGAGTTTTTTCTCTCACGCATCCTGAGCGCAGGTTGAGAGAAAAGTCAAGGACGGCTGCGGGCAGGTGCCCAACAAAACCACAACAAAAACCCGCACGGACAAAGTCGGCTCTTTGACTCCAGTCCAATACCTCCGGGTGGCGCCGGATAGTATAACCAAGTAGCAGTGATGCCTGCGGCTTGGTGCAAGGTGTGGAGAGACAGGGCTCTAGTCTGACTAGAGAGGAGGGTTGCGGACTCGATGCTCAACGGGGGGTCGTTAACCAATGAGCCGTTCCAAAACCTACCCTGTCTCTCCTCCAAATGGTCCAGGCAAGCGACACTGCGACTCGCAAAGAGATATCGGTGTCCACCGTGGCCTGGACCACCAGTCAAAAAGAGTCGACTCCCCGCACTGCGGCCAGGGATAACGAGACTCGCCCTTAGAAAAGGCGAAGACGGACTCCCGGAGTCGGCCTTTTCTGGCCATTTGATGTTCCTCTGTCTCTTCGAGCGACAATTCCCCCAAAGACGTACCACCGACTCGACGAGAGACACCGCGGCCATCAAAGGCCAGAGAAGTTTCGGGCACATTATGCCCCCCATACCGCGCTCGAGTAGCCCCACCACGCAGGAGCCGTGAGGCGACAAGAAGAGTCGGTTCCCGCCGGGGAATACTTCACTTCAACCTCGCCTTACGGCTTCATTTTTATTTTAAGCAAAAATCTTCTGCTCTTTGGGCCGATAGGAGAGCGCTTCGGCAATATGTTCCGTCTTGATAAATTTTGAAGGG
>JAHJRZ010000037.1 GCA_018830605.1 Patescibacteria group bacterium
ACAAAGCATTATTACTAATAAAAAAGGCGAGTTCAGTTTCATTGTTCCTAACGGCAGCTATTATTTAAAAACTAATTCAACCGAATACAACTTCCCTAGTAAAAGATTAAGGAAGACGAGCCAAGAACTTTTCAAGTCTGGCATAACTGACGGTACTTATTCTAATTTATACTTTGGCGAAAGAATACTGATTAATAAGGAAAATCCCCAAGAAAAATACGCCCTGAATATCAATATCCCTCTGGACAAGACCCCTGCCTTTAATCTTGAAGAGAGAATGATAAAAATTTTAAGAGTCATCGGCAACATCCTCATCAAAATCAAGTGGCCGAGTATTGTTCTGGGCACAGCACTCTCGGTATTTTCTTTCTGGTCTAATTTTTCTATTCTTAATCTAATAATTTTAGAGCTCTATTTAATTCTCATTCTCTATGAAGTATACCGACTCCTGGCTAAAAGCAGGCCCTATGGTTTGGTGCTTAATCAACAAAAAAGCGCGATTGACCTGGCTCTGGTTCGTTTTAATGACAGCCGGAACAAAATTATGTCCACCGCGATCAGCGGAAGAGACGGCAAGTTCACGGCTCAAGTAGACCCGGGCGATTATAAACTCTCAACCAAGAAAAACGGATTTATTGAAGACAGAAGACGAGCCAATATCAAAAGCGCTCGCCAGTTAGAAAAACTTGATATTGAATTAAAAAGAATTTAGAATCCAAAGAATGGATATTGAAAAAGTAAAATTAGAAACAGAAAAAAGAATCAGAGAAATAGATTCTGAATTGGGAAAACCCAAGGTTATTTCTGATACACGAAAAATGGGCCTTTTGGGCAAGGAATCAACCCGGCTTAAAGAGCTTTTAGCTAAAATTGAGAAATTAAAAAAGATAAATAATGATATTGTTGGCGCAGAGGGTCTTTATAATAACAACGAAGAAGAATTGAAACAAATGGCGGCAGAGGAACTCTCAAGATTAAAAAAAGAAAAAGATGGGCTCTTGAAAGAGATAAAAATCACCTCTATCCCTCCTGATCCCAACAATGAAAAAAGCGCCATTATTGAAATCCGCGCTGGCACCGGCGGAGATGAGGCCGAGCTTTTTGCCGGTGATCTATTTCGTATGTATTCTCGTTTTGCTGAGAGAAAAGGATATAAGATGGAAGTACAGAATACCAGCCGCTCCTCTATCGGCGGCATTAAAGAAATTATTGGCGAGATAAAGGGCCGCGGTGCTTATGGCGACCTTAAATTTGAAGGCGGCGTGCATCGAGTTCAACGCATACCGACAACTGAAAAATCGGGCCGAATTCATACTTCAGCGGCGACGGTCGCCGTTTTTCCTGAAGCCGAAGCACGCGATATCGAAATAAAAACAGACGATTTGAAGATTGATACTTACCGTTCATCAGGACATGGGGGGCAGAGCGTTAATACGACCGATTCGGCGGTGCGCATTACTCATCTGCCGACAGGCACGGTCGTCGCCTGCCAGGATGAACGAAGCCAATTAAAAAACAAAGAAAAAACGATGAAGATCCTACGCTCAAGAATACTCGCCAAACAAGAAGAAGATGAAGCCAGGGCCAAAGGCGATGTCAGAAAATTAATGGTCGGCTCCGGCGACCGCTCGGAAAAGATTAGAACTTACAATTTTCCCCAAGATCGAGTCACTGACCACCGCATTCATCTGACTCTGCATAATATTTCCGGGATTTTAGATGGGAATTTGGATAAATTAATCAGCACTCTTAAAAATGAAGCAGCAAAAACAGGATAAACTTATACAAACTACATCACTTGCATCTATAAAGTGTAATACTCAAGGCATACAATTTATCTTTATCACTTTTTAGCTAAAAAAACCCCGTATGTCTTGTCATCATAGACAGAGCCCATACGGGATTCGGGGTAATCTAAGTAACGAGCGAGGGGGCGTAATCCTCTGTTAAGGATCCTATCCCCAGCTACGCTTACTTACAAAAGTCAACGGCCCCCTTCCTCAGAGGAGAAAATCTTCTTCTCATCTGCTTTCGCATCTGTCTTCGCGGCCACCGACATCACGCCCAGAAAGCCAGCGAACACGAGGCCGCC
>JAHJRZ010000038.1 GCA_018830605.1 Patescibacteria group bacterium
CAGTGGCGCAACAAGCAGAGAATATCGGCTTTGCCATTCCTTCAACTCTTGCCCAGAGCGCGATGGAGAGCATTAAGCTTACGGGCAAGATCATTCGGCCATATATGGGGATTAGATATGTTTCTTTGAATCCTGATCTTTCCAAGAGCAATAACATTTCTGTTGATTACGGAGCCTATATCTATTCTAATAGCCTCGGCCAGCCTGCAGTGGTTGCGGGCGGGCCAGCGGATCAGGCCGGAATTAAGCAGGGAGATATAATTATTGTTATCAATGGTGAAAAGATAGATGCCACTCATTCTTTAACGCGTTTGGCACAAAAATACCAGCCGGGTGATGAGATAGAGCTTACTTACTTACGTAATGGGCAGGAAAATAAAATTAAACTTAAACTCTCAAGCACGGATAAATTACAGACTTAAATAAAAAAAAGCCCATAGGCGAGTCTGAAGTTGTGGTTTTTAACCTATGGGTTTTTGGCTGGACTGGTCATCGGATTCCCTCCCTTGGGTTAGGCAGATACGACTTTTTGGAGCGAGGCAACGACTTTTGCGGTTGTCTTCGGCGAGGGCCCGGGTTTGCATTTCTTGGTTTCCCTCTTTCTGGGTTTAGGTTCTTCGACTGGTTTTTCGGGTTTCTGCTCTTGTTCGGGTTCGGGGTACTCCTGGGGCGGAGAAGACGGGGAAAGGTATACGTTCTGGTGTCCCTTCGGGCAGACGAACTTCAGGCCGCCGCGCCGGCCTTCATGCATGGAGACGGCCTTAACGTCCGAGCCGCAGTCAGGACACTTTTGGGGAAATTGGAGAAGCATCTCGCTCCCCCCCTTTCTTGTGGATTCGATGACCAACTTAACTTTAGCTCAAAACAACTATCCTGTCAAATTTTGAGAGGTCTTTTTTGATGGTTAGCTTTTTATTTGGGAAGTACTTTTTAGCTAATTTTTTAATCTTATTTCTTTGTCTGGGGTCGATTTCAATTAAAATTATGCCGTTTTTTGCTAAATAACAATTAGTTTTCTGCAGAAATTTTTCAATAATTTCTAATCCGTTTTTACCGCCATCAAAAGCATTTTTTGGTTCAGATTTAAGTTCTTTATCAATCCATTTTTTGTCTAAATAGGGAAGATTAGCAATGATTAAATCAAATTTTATCTCATAAAGATTATCGAATAAGTCAGAATGGATGAACTGGATTTTTGAGAAGACTTTATGCTTCTTGGCATTTTTCTTTGCTACTTTTAAGGCTTCTTTTGAAATATCCGTAGCATAGTAATTATTTCTGTTAACTGTTATCTGTTTACTGTTAACTCTTATTGAAATAATTATATTTCCCGATCCAGTGCCAAGGTCGAGAATATTTAGCTTTTTAGCTTGTAGCTTGTAGCTTTTTAGGACTTGGATTGTTTTTTCGACTAATAATTCCGTTTCCGGTCTCGGAATCAAAACATTCTGATCAACATAAAAATCAAGACCAAAAAATTCTTTGTGACCGGTAATATAAGCGATCGGTTCGCCCTTTTGCCGACGTGCAATTAATTTATGATATCTTCGTGCGCGATCGCGCGCCAAAATATCATCTTGATGGGAGTAGAGCCAAGCCCTATCTTTTTTTAAAAGATAGCAAAGCAAAACCTCGGCCTCAAGAGTCGAAACGCCAGAATAATTAAGAGCTTCTTTTATGGTCATAGCTTTACACCTCTGCTATTACACCTCGTAGGTGTAAGCTCGGAGGTGCGAGGATAAAATCTATTATTTTGTTGTTGATATTGAAAAACGCTTAAAAGTGTGTATAATCTCTATTAGGATTGTATCACAGGGAAAGGACGCGGGGAAAAATGGAACCGCTCGAGATTGACAGACGTCCGTCGCCGACTCCGTTTTGTATCGACAGGAGTAAGAACACCAAATCGGAACAAGAGCTGTATCGACTGAGGGCATTCTTTCGGGATTACTGCCTCTCGGCCAGACTGAGGCGGTATGCGATCTGCCTCGCTGCAATTCTCGTGGTTTCCCTCCTTGTCTACTTCTTCACTGGAGTGGTGATCGTTGGTCCCGTCTGGGCTTCGGGCGGCCTCGTGTTCGCTGGCTTTCTGGGCGTGATGTCGGTGGCCGCGAAGACAGATGAAGCGAACAAAACCCCCTTCCTTAAGAAAAGGGGCGTTGACTTCTGTAAGTAGCGCAATTGGGGACAAAATCCTTCACGGAGAGTTAGCCCCTTTCGTTCGCTACTTGGATTACCTTGAATCCCCGCATGGGCTTTGTCGATAATGACAAGACATGCGGGGTTCTTTTAATTAAAAAGTCAAAAAGTGATCAAGATATATGATTACACCTCGGGTATTACACCTCGTAGGTGTAAGTTACGAGGTGTAAGATTTAAGAGCGGAGATTAATTTATCCAAATTCCCATCTAAAATCCCGGAAATATTATGCAGAGTCAGATGAATGCGGTGGTCAGTGACTCGATCTTGGGGAAAATTGTAAGTTCTAATCTTTTCCGAGCGGTCGCCGGAGCC
>JAHJRZ010000039.1 GCA_018830605.1 Patescibacteria group bacterium
CAAATAGACATCCTTACCCTATTCCCTAAAATGTTTGAAGGGCCCTTTTCCGAGAGCTTGATTTTTCGCGCAAAGGAAAAGGGAATTGTTAAGATTAAAATTCATAATTTGCGCGGTTGGGCAGAAGGAAAACATCTGACTGTCGATGACTCCCCTTACGGTGGTGGAGCGGGAATGGTAATCAAAGTTGACGTGCTCGACCGAGCACTGTCAACTTTAAAATCCGAAATCCGAAACCCGAAATCCGAAACAATACTACTGACGCCGCAGGGGAAAACTTTTAACCAAAAAATGGCTAAAAAATTATCAAAATACGACCATCTAATTCTCATCTGCGGACACTACGAAGGGTTTGATGAGAGGGTCAGAAATTTGGTTGATGAGGAGATCTCAATCGGCGATTATATCTTGACCGGGGGGGAATTGCCAGTCATGGTTCTCGCCGACGCCGTGGTTCGACTCTTGCCCGGGGTGGTCGCTAAAAATGACTCTATTGAACACGAATCGTTTGAGAATAATCTTCTTGATTATCCGGCTTACACCAAGCCCGAGGTTTATACCCCTCGACAAGCTCGGGGCAGGAAAAAATGGCGTGTGCCAAAGATTCTGCTCTCCGGCGACCATCAAAAAATTAATAAATGGCGAGAGAACGAGGCAATAAAACGGACTAAAAAAAGACGTCCGGATCTATTAAAATAAATAAGGGTGGCGCCAATTGTCTTAGGGGGGATCGGAGACAATAGGCGTCACCCTTGCGGCAAAGCTCAATCAGGTTGTGGTTAGGAAGGAACGGGGTTGAGGCTAAGCGAGAAGAGGATGTGGGAACCTTTCAGGGTATTTACGACGTAGATCTTGGACTGCTCGAATGACATCGTTACGATCAGGGCATGTATTGTGAGTGCATCCTCTTGTTCCATCTCTTCCGCAGAGATTGACTGCCCTGCGGCACTGGATACTCCTCGACTGAAGGCCAAGAGGACATCTCCCATTACCGTTCACCCTGAAATCAGTCATTTGGCTTCCTCCCTTGCTAGATTCGTGCTATCCTCAATTATACAGAAAAATAAAATTTATGCAATTCAAATTAAAAAGCCCTTACAGACCAGCTGGCGATCAGCCCCGCGCCATTAAGGAATTAACTCAAAACCTCCAAAACCAAACCCATAATCAAGTCTTATTGGGCGTCACCGGCTCGGGCAAGACATATGTTATGGCTAATATCATTAAAAATATCCAAAAGCCAACCTTGATTATCTCGCACAACAAGACCTTAGCTGCCCAGCTCGCTTCAGAGATGAGAGAATTTTTTCCCCACAATGCGGTTAATTATTTTGTTTCTTATTATGATTATTATCAGCCCGAGGCTTATATGCCCACGACCGATACCTACATTGAAAAAGATGCTTCGATCAACGAAGAAATCGACCGCCTGCGCAATGCCGCCACCTACTCTTTATTGACTCGGCCGGATACGATTATTGTCGCCTCTGTCTCCTGTATTTATGGACTAGGCGATCCAAAGCAATATGAAAAAAGCCACCTCCACCTCGCAGGCGGGAAGAAGTTGAACCAGAAAAATATTTTAGAGAAGTTAATTGAGATGCGCTATATGCGCCATGATTTTGATTTAGCCCGCGGCCGATTCCGGGTACGAGGCGAAAATTTAGATATCTTTCCCTCTTATGGCTACTCTGCTTTTAGAATTACATTCTTTGGCGATATGATTGAAAAAATTGTTGAGATTGATCCCCTGACCGGTGTAGTTATAAAAAAAATAGCTGAACTTGATCTCTTCCCAGCCACCCATTTCATCACTCCGCCTCAAGATTTTCAAAAAATAGAAAAGAAGATTAAAAAAGATTTGCAAATTCAATTAACAAAATTTAAAAAAAAGAATAAACTTTTAGAGGCGCAACGGCTTAAAGAGCGAATCAAATATGATCTGGAGATGATTAAAGAGACCGGCTATTGCAATGGTATTGAAAATTATTCTCTCTATTTTGACGGCCGAAGTTCGGGAGAACCGCCTTCTACCCTACTCTCCTACTTTCCCAAAAACTACCTCCTAATCATTGACGAATCCCATATGACCATCCCTCAAATAGGAGGAATGTATAATGGTGACCGCGCGCGTAAAGACACCCTGGTCGAGTTTGGTTTTCGGCTTCCGACTGCCAAAGACAACCGCCCCCTTCGCTTTGATGAATTTAAAGAA
This sequence comes from Patescibacteria group bacterium, assembly GCA_018830605.1. GTDB lineage: Bacteria > Patescibacteriota > UBA1384 > JAHJRZ01 > JAHJRZ01 > JAHJRZ01. The sequence goes on from JAHJRZ010000039.1 coordinate 2,216, forward strand.
CAAATGCCGCCGACTATCTACGTCTCTGCCACTCCCGGCGAATATGAAATCAAAAAAAGCCGCGATAAAATTATTGAATTAATCGTCCGGCCGACCGGCCTGGTTGACCCTGAAATTGAGATAAGGCCGGCAGAAGATCAGATCAAAAATTTAATTCCAGAGATAGAAAAAAGAGTCAAAAATAAACAACGAGTTCTCGTCACAACCATTACCAAGCGCTTAGCAGAAGAAATATCTGAATTTTTGAAAAACAAAGGCATAAAAGTTGCTTATCTCCATTCTGACATCAAGACATTGGAACGGCTTGATATCTTAAAAAACCTCCGCCAGGGAAAATACGATGTTCTGGTGGGAATTAATCTTTTGCGCGAGGGCTTGGATCTGCCCGAAGTTTCTCTGGTCGCTATTCTCGATGCGGATAAAGAAGGATTTTTGCGTTCAGATTGGGCATTAATTCAAACTATGGGCCGAGCCGCCAGAAATATTGATGGAAGAGCGATTCTTTATGCTGATAATATCACCGGCTCAATAAAACGAGCCAGAGATGAGACTAACCGGCGGCGAAAAATCCAGCTCAAATACAATAGAAAACATCATATTACGCCTAAATCGATTACTAAAAAAATCAAAGATCAGCGTTTTCAGTTTACTGGATCTCATGTCGAAACTTTTGAAGCTTTAGAAAAGAAAAAATTATTAAAATCAATTCCTGCTGATGAGAAAAAACGGCTGATCAAGGAATTAAAAGAAAAGATGGAGCTATCAGCCCGAAATCTGGAGTTTGAAAAAGCAACTATCTTGCGGGACCAAATCAAAGAGCTAGGCAAGGGTCGGACCCTGTCATAGCAGGATAATTTTGCGAGGGTCCGACCCTTGCAATTGCGGTGATTGACTTCGATCCTAAATTTTGATATAATAGTATTGTCTAGAAAATCGTTCTAGAAACAAAAATACTAATACAAAAAAGCCGTCTTCCCGATGTAACATCGGGGAGCCGAGCTAAAGGGAGGGCTATGAATGTTAGAATTTTAAAGAAACTGATTAGAACTCTGCAGGCAAAGATCACCTGTCCTGGTTGCGGGGCTAAATTCAACAAACCCGAACAGGTTCAGTTTAGAGGTTATGTTGATAAAACCTATTTTTTGCAACTCAATTGTTTAGAATGCCCTTCTATGGTCTTTGCCACAGTGATGGTCACCCCAGAAAATGAATTGATGAATGAATCAAAAGAAATCGATGGCCTTCAAGTGCAAAAAAGAACTATCAAGCCGTTTAAAACTGAAATCAAAAGAAAACTTGCTAAAGCCGAACCCGAGCAAAAATTAAAAGGAATCTCTACCAATGATGTTATTGACGCGCATAATTTTTTTGAAAAATTCAACGGCGACTTTGAGACTATGTTCGGAAGAGAATAAGTTTGACAGATAAAAATCTTTAGTATATGATTGTTCTCTGTATGCTAAAGATTTCCTTAAGAGCTAAAAAAAGAAAGATTATTGGCAAAAAAACAAAGTTACTTCGCGCCAAGGATCAAATCCCCATGGTTCTCTACGGACATAGTTTTAAGCCAGAAAATCTTGAAGTTAAAAAAAATACTTTTATTAAAGTCTTTCAAAAAGCTGGCTC
>JAHJRZ010000040.1 GCA_018830605.1 Patescibacteria group bacterium
AGTTAATTTAATTCAAAAATACTTGGAGGGTTTTTGGAAATTATATTTATAACTCTTACAGGGATAATCTCTTTAGTAACTCTTATTTTAGGTGTTAAAGTCTTGTTGGCAAATAAAAAAGAAAGAGTTAATCGGTCTTTTGCTTTATTTTCGATCGTTGTAATACTTTGGTTGATATTAGATTTTTCTCTATACCAAAACGGCTTAGCTGATTGGCAAACATTGCTTAATAAATATAATCTTGTTAATGTTTGCCTTTTAGTTTTAGCTCTTGCCTATTTTGTGACTGTTTTCCCGAGAGAAATATTTAAAATGCCAAATTGGCTTAAGGTTTTAATTGGCTTGGCATCTATATTAATGATTTCTTTGATACTTTTTACTGATAAAATTATCCAGTACGCCTTTATGGAAGATTACGGCTCGAACTTTAAGCAAGGACCATATTTCTTTATTTTTGCATCTTTTGCTTCAATCTTTGCCCTGTACTCAGCGATTATATTAATTTATAAGTTTATTAAATTTAAGGGAGAGGAAAGACAGCAAATTAAATACATTTTTTATGGAATTGCTTTTTTGACTGTTTTTAATCTTCTTTTTAACTTGTTTGTACCAATTATTACCAAAAGTTTTAGATATGCTCGACTTGGGACATACTCGGCGATATTTTTTGTCGCCTTTACTGCTTATGCAATTCTTAAAGCTCATCTCTTCAACCTGCGTATAATTTTAACCGAAACCGCGGTCGTCATTATTGATGTAATATTAACGGTCCAGATATTTACCTCTAAATCAATAATTGAAGCATTGCTGCGAACCGTATTCGCGCTAGTTGTTTTTTATGGCAGCTATATTTTGGTGCAATCGGTCAAGGAAGAAATTCGGCGGCGGCAGGAGATTGAGAAGTTATCAAAAATATTAGAACGAACCAATAAAAATCTTCTTACCCTCCAGCACATCAATAATAAGATGGTTTCGACTTTGGATGTGAAAAAAGTGAGTCAGGAAATTGTGGAGTCGCTCGTTTCGGAATTGTCTTGGCAAGGCGGATTTTTGGCTTTAGTTGACGATGCCAAAAATCGTCTTTACATTCAGGCGATGACGAGAAAGATTGCCCTCAAAGTCAAGCCGTATCTTGAGAAACCGATCAAGAAATACTCCCTGCCGCTTTTAAGCGGGAACAGCATTTTACAGCAAGCCCTGCGCAGATTTGAGATCGAATTCTCCTCGGATTTAAGCAGAGTGATTGAGGGCGCAATTGAAGCAGAGACGGCCAAGAAAATCCAAAAGAAGCTCAAAATCAACACCTTTGCCTGCGCCCCGATCGTCTATCGCGGAAAAGTAATCGGCGCTTTGGTGGTGGGGCTGGATAAAGAACAAGAAAAAATAGCTGTTGAGGACAAAAAAATGATCTCCTCGATCGCAGACCAGGCCGCGATCGCCATTGAAAATGCTAAATTATATGAAGAAGTCGAAAAAGCCAATATTAAACTCAAAGAATTAGATAAACTCAAAAACGAATTCCTCTCCATCGCTTCCCATCAAGTCCGCACTCCCCTTTCGATCATCAAGGGCTATGTCTCCCTTTTGCGCGCTAAAAAAGTCGGTGAGATCTCCGAACAGCAGGACCGCTTTATGAAAAATATCCAAGAAGCCAATGATCAGCTGATTAATATTATTAATGATTTTTTGAATCTCTCCCGCATTGAGCAGAAGAGGATGAAATTAGAGATAACCGAGTCAGATGTAAAGATGATTATTCAGGAGGTGATTGAGCGGATGAATCATGAGGCGGAGCTGAAAAAGATCAAGCTTGATTTTATTAAAGAGAATGACCTGCCAAAAATTAATATTGACGAGCCCAAGATGATTGAAGTAATAACTAATCTGATTGATAATGCGATTAAGTATTCACCGGAAAAAAGCGAGGTAGAAGTTGCGCTAAAAAAAGATGGCGACAAATTAAAAATTTCTGTCGCTGACCAAGGCATCGGCATCCCTAAAGATTTCAAGGATAAATTATTCCAAAAGTTTTCGCGCGCCCATAATGCGATTCAGGCCCAACCCAATGGCAATGGCATTGGGCTCTTCCTGGTCAAAAAAATTATTGACGCTCATCAAGGCATAATCGAGATCAAAACAAAAGAAGGCAAAGGCACGATCTTCACCGTCAATCTAAATTACAAAAGCGGTTTGAAAGCCGGGGAAGAGGTTAATGCCACAGAATTGTCAAAAAAAGGGTATAATAAGATATGAGGACTATAATGGCGATAATAAATTAACCTAATTGACCTAATTATTCTAATCAAACCCCAATGATCAATGAGATAATGACCAAAAAGAAATATGATTTAGAAGAAAGAACGGCTAAATTCGGCGAAGATATAATTCGGTTTTGTAGAAAGATTCCTCGAGATCCAATCACGATTCCTATAATTTCACAATTAGTCAGGTCTGGCACAAGCATTGGCGCCAATTATTGCGAAGCGGATGATGCTGAATCGGGCAAAGACTTTAGGCACAAAATTGGAATTTGCAAGAAAGAGGCCAGGGAGACAAAACACTGGCTAAGAATGATTGTCGTTGCTTGCCCCGACCTAAAAGACGAGGCAAAAAAACTCTGGCAAGAAGCAAAAGAGCTGAATCTTATTTTCAATGCAATTCTTAACAAGATAAAAAATAATAAAACAAAAGTTGGTCATTAGTTATTTTCAATTTGGGATTTGATTAGGTAAATTAGAATAATTAGAAATAATTAGAATAATTCGTAAATAGGAGGTTTTATGGCAAAGATTCTAGTTGTAGACGACTCGCCGGCGCTTTTAGAGCTCTATGATTTTACGCTCTCAAGCGAAGGGTACAAGGTCGAGACTGCCAAAGACGGAGTTGAGGGCTTAAAAAAAGTCGAGGAGTTCAAACCAGATTTAGTTCTGCTTGATATTCTGATGCCCAACAAAGACGGATTTGAGACGTTAAAAGAAATGCGGGCTAATAAAGAGACAAAAGAAACTCCGGTTTTGCTCTTGACCAATGTTGATGAGCAGTCCAAAGTTGAGGAGGGCTTGAAGCTTGGAGCGACGGATTATATCGTTAAGTTCCAGCAGACGCCCAATCAAGTGGTCGAAGAGATTAGGCAAGTGCTTCAGAAATCTGGAAAAGAATAGGACAAATATCAAATCACAAATATCAAATCACAAA
>JAHJRZ010000041.1 GCA_018830605.1 Patescibacteria group bacterium
AACCCATGTTTAGGCAAAATACCAAGGAGTATGTAATGAGAAAAAAAATAATTATTATCGCCATAGTTATTATCCTGATTGTCGCAGCAGTCTTGGTGTTTGTCTATTCCAAAAACAAAGATAAAAAAATTGACTTAGGAAATAATGGGGCCCCAGAATTATCAAAAACCATAGAAAGCGTAAAATTCGTTGACCAGGAGGTCAAAAACAACAAACTCCAAATAATAAAAAATGATAACAAGGCATATGAATTATTGATCGAAAATAATTATCAAGAAACCCAAAAAAGCAACTTTGATTTCAACGGTATCTTAGAAGCAAACTGGTCGCCAGACAAAAATAGAATTATCGTTTTGGCAACTAACGACGGATCAAACAAAAATTTTGATTTTTCTGAATTTAAAAAAGGAACTAACTGTTATTTTTATATTGACTTAACAACTAGCCAGATAGTCCGACTCGACAGAAGAATCAAGGGTCTTGCCTGGAAAGATAATAATTCAATCTTTTATACCTATATTGACTTCAAAAATAATGTTTATAGTCTTAATGTCGCTGAAGCTTCAGGTGAGAATTGGAAAAAGATATTAGATCTTGAAAAGGAAATTTATAATTTGAAATATGATGCCAAAAACAACAAACTATTTGCTATCCAAGTTATTACCCAAAGTGATTTTAATGGAGGAAAAATAATCCAGATTGATTTAAAAAATAATAATCAAGAATATCTAACTAATGATGAAAACAGCAATTATTTTATTTTAGATCCAGCAGGAGATGTAATATTTAATCGCCTGGAAAATCAGAACTTCAACACGTATTTTTGGGATAAGACAAAAAAGAAAGAATATAAACTGACTGAAAATCAAGCCTCCCCTCTTTTCTCGTTAGACAGTACCAATAACAAACAACTGATTAATATTGAGACTATCGGCGAGACAGAAACCAGTAAGGGCACTGAAATAATTTTTAAACTCATCAACCTCAATGAAAAGAAGGTTATTTCGACTAAAAAAACTAGCGAACAAAAATATTTAAGCCCAAGTAGTATTCTATTATCTGACAATAATTTATTCCTATTAGCTGAAGAAAATTTATATAACTTTAATCCATAAATCTGTTAAAATAAGAATATGGATCAAGAAGACAAAAACAGCAATTTTGGCTCTTGGCGGGATGAATTGAAAAAAAATGGCTCCCAGCAACCAGCTAACAGCAATCAGCGAGAAGCAGGAAGCTGGCAGCAGGAAGCTGGCAGCAGGAAGCAAAAACCGGTCGACGGCTTTGTGTCTAAAGAAGGATTTGTTATAGAAGACAGCAACCAGCAGCCAGCAGCCAGCAGCCAGCCGAAAACAGCAGGAAGCAGTGAGCAGGAAGCAGTGAGCAGGAAGCCAGAAGCTGGTAGCCGGAAGCCGGGAGCAGGCGCACCAAGATGGCTTAAGATTTTAATTTTAGCTGTTTTTGCTCTCTTAATCCTCTTGACCGTCTACATCCTCTTTTTTTATAAGAGTACGCTTGAAGTATTAGTCAGCCAAGATGGCTCAAAAATAGTTCTTGGCAATCAAACGATTTCCGCGGGCGCAAATTCAGTAAAACCGGGCAAATATACTCTCAAAATTGAAAAAGAGGGCTTTGTTCCTTATGAGAAAAAAATTGAGGTCAAATATTTCAAAAGAACAAACCTTTCTATCATTCTTAAAGAGATGCCAACAATTACCTCAATTTATGAGGGAGAGGCGAGTTATCTGGCTTACAATAAGGAATCTGACCTTTTTCTCTTTTATGTTCCCAAAGAATCGGCCTTTTATCGCGTCTCCTCTCTTGATCCAATTCTGACCACGCCCCCTCAAATAAAAAATTTGGTTGATGTTATCTGGAATCCGGACCGCTTGACCGCCATTTTAAAAATTAAAAATGACAATGCAACTCTTGCCGGCACTCCATTTTATAATCCCGCGGCCGCGCAAAATGAAATAATGACCTATTTATATGACTTCGGACGATACGATCTTTTACATCAAGAAGCTCATTTTTGGGGAACGGGCATTGGCGATCTTGAGTTCACGCCTAAAGGAGATCAGGTAGCTTATTTTTACGAACCCGGGACAGGAGAAAAATCATTGGTCGTCGCTAACAAAGATAATTCGGCGATTAATCGGATTGTTGATCTGCGCAATTTTACTAATCCTCTTTTTTCCTGGTCGCCGGATCTTAAAAATATTGTGCTCACCAATAGATCAAATGATTATCCCAGCAATAAAATTTATATTTTTAATTTAATTGAAAAAAAATTAAGTCCAGTGGTTGAGACCGGAGATAATTTGGGGGCTATTTTTGACGATCTGGGAGAAAAAATCGTTTATGGCACTTATTCGTCTGACCCAGATTTTACAACCTACTCCCTGCTCTCTGTTATGGATAAAGATGGGCAGAACAAAAAAGAGCTGAAAGTGAGAAGCTTAATTAAGGAGGCATCTTTCAATTCTGTCGGCGAGCTTCTTGCTCTGGGTGAAAAAGAAAAAGATAAATATTTTCCTTTCTCAATCGACCTTTCCAATTTAAAGAAGACCGAGTATGTCTTTTTGGGCGAGATTACTGCTCCGACCTCAATCGAATATCTTGAGGCCAAAAACTCAATCATTTTTCTTGACCAAAATAAAGCTAAGCTTTTATTTTTAACGACTAAAGAATACGAGTAAAATTTAAAATGTCAAAGATAAAATATAAAATTCACAGAGCAAATTTAAAATTTTAATTGTGGTTTTTAGATTTTAGATTTTAGATTTAAAATTGAATTATGGCAAACATCGATCCAATCGGGAGACCAGACAAGAAGCGCAAAAAGAGTAAATCTCAAGAAGCGAGAGAGGAGGAGTTTCGCCGCCAAAGAGAGGCTGGCCGGCGCCGAGCCGCGCTCGCCGGCGGAGCTGCTGGTTTTGGCGCGCCTAAGACCGGACCGCGCCAGCCAGAAGTCCCCGAAGGGTTGGAAGAAGAACCAAGAGAAGAAGAAAAAAAGGAGAGGCCAAAAAGAGAACAGCCCAAAGAAAAAGAAGAGACACCCGAGGAGGAACCCAAAGAAGAAGCCGAAGAAAAAGCAAAAGAAGAGCAAGAAAAAGAAAAAAAAGAAGCGCCAGATCAAGAAAAAGAGGGCGCGCCAAAAGAGCCGGGAGCGGAAACGCCGGCAACAGCTAAAGGCGGAGAAGCAGCTAAAGCTGGAGGAGAAGCGGTCAAGGCCGGAGAAGGCGCGGCTAAAGCTGGCGGCGCAGTAACCGAAGCCGGGGGAGCCGCAGCCGCAGCAGAAACAGAAGCTGCTGTGGCCACGGGCGGCGTTTCAGTTGTAATTCAAGTAATCGCGGTAATTGTTATCGGCCTGGTTATTGGCATTTTAATTCTTATTATACTTTTTATCTTAAGCCAGCTTGACGGCGCCGGCCGCTCGCCTAAAGAAGAGCCAGATACAAACTCTCAAACTGATATGAGCGAGCGCGGCAAAGCGATTGCTAATGGGGGCGGCGGAGTTAATAGTTTAGTCCAAGCCAAGGGAATGTCGGGCGATGATTCATATAATCAGACCAAAGATGAGATAAATAATGCCAGCGCAAATAATCCTGATCTTAAACCCCTCTCCCAAGAATTAAGTATTAATTTAGAAGTAATGCAAACAGGCGCCGGGGATGATGTTTATGTGGCGAAAGAGTCAGACAAAATAATTGTTCTCTTAGAACAATTAAAAAACAAGACCGCCAACTGCAGCCAAATAGACACTAATTGCCAGATAGTTAATGAAAAGGCAACCAAAACCACGAGTATAATCCAGGAGATTAAGACCTATACTTATACTAAAAAAGAGACGACCCTGGCCGGAGGAGAAGCAATCATTAAAACCAAGTCTGGGCTCGAGATTAATCCTTTAGACCTGCAGTATATTAGAGACAATAAGATTGATATCCGCATTTTGCGGCTGATCAATCACTTGGCAGAGGCGGGCTGGGATCGGCTGAAGATCTCCCGGCTGGTTGATTTTGACCCTAATGATGATGAATCAAACGTTGATAATGAAGACGAAGCGACTGTCTCGGCCCATAATTCAGGCCAAGCGATTGATATCTCGATCGTCGGCACTTATAAGTGCTCCAAACATTGGGGGCTGACTGATTTCCGGCGGCCCTGCTATGTTTATTATCAGACCGGTTTTAGGCCCAATGCTTCAACTTCTTACGGCGGGCCAAACGGAGATTCTTTTGACGAGATCTTTGCCAATTTTGCCTTCGGCCAAGCGTCAGAGCTTTTAAACGGCGGGAGCATTGACGCGGGAAACTGGGCTGATTTTTTGGTGCAGGCGGGAATCAGCGCTTTGATTGAAGAGACCGGCCTCACCCCGACTATTTTTGAATTTCCGACGACCGACTCCGGCTTGGGCGCTTATGCTTTGGGCGAAAGCTTGGGGGTTGATCCCAATGTTTTTGAGCGGATGCTGACCGCAAAAAATAACGATGACGGCTGGGCAAAATTAGGCGCCGCTATTCTCGCTAAGTCTTTAAATCTGCCGAGCGGCTCTTTTGAAGGAACGACCACGGATGAGATTTTACGCGCCACTGCCAATGGGTATCTTCGCAAATCATTCGGCATTGACCGGACGAGTGAGACGAATGATTTTAGTCCACAGACTTTAGGCGCCGCTTTAATTGAAAAATATCTCTTGACCCGCGATCCCGACCAAATAAAAGAGCGGCTAAGGCTCTCGGACAATATCTTGCTCAAAAGCTTGAATCTGCCAAGCGAGGTTACGGCTAATTATCTCTCCGGGACTTCTGATTTTAATCAATTCGCGACCGCAGTCGGCGATAATCAACTTACAAAACTAAATAATACCTATCAGGGCGCCGGGCTGGAGAGAGCTCTGGGCATTCCGGCCGGCTCTTGGAGCGGCCTCTCCTCCAATAACGGCGATACTTTCAAGCGCGCGGGGGCGGCAATTTTAGCCCGCTATATCGTCATGGACGAGCAGAGCGCCTATCAAAATCCGGATAATTTTGTTAATAATATTGATAAAGAAGCAGTGGTTAATATCACTACCATCAAGCAGGCGGAATTTGCCAATTTGATTAAGGGGCAGGATTCCCAGAAAAAATTAATGGCGGTAGCGGATAATTATATGGCTGGCAAGACGAGTTCGGATTTGAACTTTGCCGTGCGTGATGGGCTCATAAAAAATAATCTCTCCTCAACCAAGCTTTCAGGCGACAACTTCAAATCAATCTTCGGCCCCCAAACTCTCAAAGCTATCTTATCCGGCGCCACTAACTCGCTTTTGGAACGGAGCGTCTATTCTTATCAAGCAAACTTCGGCGATTATACCATGAGTCCGGGCGACATTGAGCGCATCCGCTTGGGCGACTTATCATCAGTTGCTTATAAAATCGCCGGCGGGATTTTTGACCAAGAACTGAACCTCCCCATCGGTTTTACCCAAGCGCTGATTGAAAATCGGGAACCCGTTGGTGATCTTATGGCCAAGGCGGGAATCTCGCTTCTGGCCCAAGCCTTGGGCGTTAATATTCAAGACGTGGTCTTGAATCAATCCTGGTTTGAGCCGGGTATCATCCCCAACCGCTTCGCCCAATTAAAAATTGAATCAAACGGCTTTAAAGAAAACTCTTTTAACGGAAAGATTGATAATATTATTGCGGCTAACGGTTTAAATCCGGTGCTCGCCGCCCTATCTCTTAATGAAGAAGAGTATAATCTCTTGCGCTTGGGCAGTATTGACGATTATATCAAAAGTAAATTATATGGTGTTGACGCTTCGCTGGGGCTTCCCAATGGCACCACGATCGCTTTTAGCCAGGGATCAATCACGGGCGAGGAGGTAATTAAAGCGCTCTCGCAAAGCTTAACTCAAACCGTTCAAGCCGGCGGAATCCAGGGGCTGGCAACCAAACTCGGTTTAGACGCCAGCCATCTTCCTGCCGGCGATATTTTGGGGGCATTCTTGGGGCAAGACGCGGGGGCGATAGTAAATTTCTTTTCTTCTTTGGCTGACAGCTCGATCAACCAGGATCTCCTCTCAAGCGTCAATTTCTTCTCGCAGTTAGTTTCTTCAAATGATATTGATCTTAAAAGAATCGTCGCCAATGAAGGCATAAAGATCTTCTCCCAAGTAATTAATAATTC
>JAHJRZ010000042.1 GCA_018830605.1 Patescibacteria group bacterium
AGCATTTTTATTCTCTTTTTTTGACGCCGTGGCCCCCGGGCAGACATCAAGCGGCATTATAATATCCGAGCCGAGGTCGAGCTGAATTTGGATCACTTTCTCCGGGGTGAAAAAATGTTTTGAGCCGTCAATGTGAGATCTAAACTCGACGCCATTGGTCTTAATCTTGACGAGATTTTGCGAAGGTTTGTCATTCTGAGGCACATTCGCTTCGCTCAGTGTAGACTCCGCCGAAGAATCTCGCGAAAGAGATCCTTCGCTGTGCTCAGGATGACAAAAATGATGTTTGTTTGCCAGACTGAATACTTGGTATCCCCCACTATCAGTCAAAATCGGCTTGTTCCATTTCATAAAATTATGCAGCGAGCCGAATTTATTTTTGATAAATTTTTCGCCCGGCCGCAGATGTAAATGGTAAGTATTAGCAAGGACTATTTGTGCGCCAAGACTTTTTAATTCTTTTGGCGTTATCGTTTTAACGGCGCCGATTGTTCCCACGGGCATAAAGATTGGACTTTTGATAGAACCTCGGCGTGTTTTTAAAATTCCTGTGCGCGGTAATGATTTGTTGGTAAGTTTGAAGTAGTTCATAAATCCCAAGTTCAAAATCCCAATTTCAAATGAAATCCAAAATCAAAAATTGAATAATTTAAAATTTAATCATTTGATATTCATTTGAACTTTGAGCTTTGGATTTGGGATTTTATTTTAATTCTACTGTGGCGCCAGCGTCCTCGAGCTTCTTTTTCATCTCTTCCGCTTCTTCTTTCTTAACATCAGTCTTCAAGTCTTTGGGCGCAGCATCAACCAAATCTTTAGCTTCCTTTAAGCCGAGCCCGGTGATCTCTTTCGTCACTTTAATGACATTAATCTTCTGGCCACCCACAGCTGCCAAATGAACAGTGAAGGCGGTTTTTTCTTCTCCGACGCTTTCGGTCGGAGCTCCGACAGCCTCGCTCGTCGGAGCAGCCACTGCAGCAGCGGTCACGCCGAATTTTTCTTCTAAAATTTTGACGAGTTCAGAGAGATCTAAGACTGACATCTTTTCAATTTCCTCAACGATTTTTTTAAATTTCGCTGGTACTTCAGTTTTCTTTTCTTTAGCCATTTTTTTCTCCTATTGCTTTTAATGTATATAACAAATTTAATATATTTCCGCGCAAAACTCCAACAAATCCTGATATCGGCGCATTAAGGGAACCAACAATTTTTGCCAATAATTCTTCGCGCCCGGGAATTTTGGCCAATTTTTCGACTTGATTAGCTTCAATAAATTTCTCTTCAAAAATTCCGCCTTTAATTTTTAATTCTTCTTTGCCCTTTGCAAAATCATAGACAATTTTAGGCGCAGAGAGCTCGTCTTCGTAAGAAAAAAATAAAGCGGTCTGGCCTTTGAGGATTTTTTCCGGAACCCTTACCTTATTTTTGAGGGCAATTTTAGTTAGGGCATTTTTGACTACCCAAGTTTCACCTTCTTTATCTTTTAATTCATTGCGAAGCGAAGTCAAATCAGCCACGGTCAGCCCTTTGTAGCGGGCAAAGACGACCGTTTTAGCTTTAGTTAGTTTGTCTTTTAATTCTTCTACGATTTCTTCTTTTTTTGCTCTGGTAATAGCCATATTAATTAATTTTCAATTTTTAAACAAAAAATGCTGTCAAGCCAAAGACAACATCATTTGTCCCTCGGTGGGATTTATATTTTACAGCCACCCACTGTCTTTGGAAACATTATTATCTTATGATAGGTTGTAATTTTTGTCAATAACTTACACCTCTGCGCTTACACCTACGAGGTGTAATACCCGAGGTGTAAATAAATAAGGGAGCGGCGACGGCTGCTTGGGCTTGGCGCTTGGCGCGCAAACTGTGGCAGTCGTAACCGCTCCGAGGGTTCACGGCTTAAGGTACTTGTCGGGCAGACGGAGGTCAGGCAGTGCCGTTTGGCACCGTGCGAAGATCTCGTGCAGAATGTAGACGAGATCGAGCGCTGAACGACGGGCGGGCTGGTGGGCCTCGACAAGCGAAGTCAGAGCACCGCGCTGGCTGCGAGCGAGTAGGTCCTCACCGCAGACGATCTCGGCGATCTGGTGGAGGGCGGTTTCGGCCATCTCGGCGCGTTGGCGACCTTTGATCGCCCGGTCAAATCCTTCGAGGTAATGCCTCCATGAGGTAGCTGGTGGCAGGAAATCGACGCTAAAAGCGAAACCTGCTGCCAGCATAGCTCCGCTGAAATGCTGGTAGATATCCCATCCACACTCGATTATATCAATGTAGCCCCAGTTTTCGGGGGACACTTGATGGAGACATCCGTCGAATTGGTTCAGCCAGCCATCCGCGGGATTGAACCCCCAGCCTCCCACGCTTCCTTCGGGGGCCATCTCTATCAGCTGGTTGCCCATGAACCTGAAGAGCCGGAACTTCTCTGGCCCGCCACCTGGTCGTCCTTTGATGAGGATGACCGAGTTCTCGGGCGTGCCCTCTGGCACTGCCAGACGTTCGCCAATGAAGGTGTCATCTTCGGGCGCCTCGTCGATTCCAGACAACCAGTTGTGGCCGATGTAGGGTTTGACCCCTTCGCTGGCGACGACGACTTCGTAAAGTCCGTCTAATGCCACAGCTACAACGTACTTCGTCTCTGTCGTTCCCATCGTTGCGCCTCCGTTCCCCTTCTTGGGGATGTTTTGTGGCCCTATTTCTTAAGCGCTTGGCCTCGAGCGCTTACATCAAAACAGCGATCATATACTATCACTTAATAATTATTTTGTCAAATTTTTGCCACACATCGGTGTCTACACATCCGATGTGTAAATGCCGATGTGTGGTTTTTTTATGAGTTCAAGTCAACTTTAACCGCCTTACCCATGGTAGAGCAAAGAGTCATGCTTTCAATCGGTCTGTGGCTTGCTATGGCTTTTTTAATTTCTTCGATATTTTCCTCTATTTCAGCATCCTTAGTATCCATCTTGCCGACCATAAGATGAATTCCGCCGAATTCATCGCTTCTAATTTCACGCCGTCCTTCTTTGATTTTTTTGACTGTTCCCGCGACATCATTAGTTAATGTTCCGGATTTATCTGTCGGCATTTTGCCGGCTCGGCCCAAATCTTTGGCCAGCGGTTTTAAGAGTTGCATCATTTTGGGTTCAGCCACAATTATATCAAATTCAATTTTAATCTTCTTGATTTTTTCGATAATATCCTCGCCGCCAGCATATTTGGCGCCTGCTTTTTTAGCCGCCTCGACTTTACTCGTTAGGGCGACAATCGCACCTGCCCGCCATTGCTTCGCTTCTCGCCCGCTAATGCCTGAGCATAGCGATGGCGAGCGGGCAGGCGATGCAGGCGGGAGATTGTCTCCGTATTGATGCGGCATCTTAAACAAGAATTTAAGATCTTTTTTGGCTTCTTTGATCGGTTTAAGTTTAAAATGCGCCTCAATTGATTCGTTAAATTTAGCTGATTTTTTGTTTTTAATTTTTTGAATAGCTTCGACAATGGTCATTGTTTTTCCTATTTAATGTCTATGGTCGTGGCGATTAAATTATTAATTTTAGCTGATTCAATAATATAAATGGCGGCTTTAGAAATTGCTGATTTAATTATTGCCTCTTCGCGTTTAGTAAAATCTTCGAGGACATATTCATTAGCATCAAGATCGCTCGAAAGTTTTTCACAGCGGTTGGGATCTCCCGAAGTTGGGGCAATGCCGACGCGGATTCGCGCAAAATTAGAGTCCCCTAATTTTTGGATAATATCTTCGAGCCCCTTATGCCCTCCGCTCGAGTCGCCGTGGCGAGTGCGGATAATGCCGGTACAGATGTCTAAATCATCTGAAATAACCCAAATATTTTGCGGCTCAATCTTATAAAAATTAGCAATCGCGGCAACGGCCGAACCGGAGTTATTCATAAAAGTGGTCGGTTTAACAAGCAATAATTTTTCGCTGTGCAGATTCGCCTCGGCCATTTCTGCTTTGAATTTTTTATTCTCTTCTAATTTTAACTCCGCCTGATTAACAGGTATAATTTGCGGGTCTTTGACCATCTCGTCAAGTACGCGAAAACCGACATTGTGCCGTGAATGTTCATATTTTTGACCTGGATTGCCAAGACCGACGATTAGTATCATAATGTATCCACTACCACGAAATTATTCACGAAACGACACGAAAATTTTAGTGTAATTTAGTGAGAAATTTAGTGGCAGTATTTTCAATTTTATATAGGCAAGTTTAATTTTGAAAGCATCCCCTTCGACTTTTCCGCCGCCTCTGCCTGTGCTTTTTTAACCCCAGCGTTGATGGTATTAATTAAAGAATTTTCAATCTCGGTTTTATTTTCCGGTTTTAGAACCTCTTCGTCAATTTCAATTTTGGTCACTTGAACCTCGCCATTGAGAATGACTTTGATCTTCCCGCCGCCCGAGACAGACTCGACCTCGGTGTTTCGAAGTTCTTTCTGGATTTTTTTTGCTTCACGTTGAAGCTTTAATACTTCCCCCATTTTGCCAAACATGTTTGCCATAATATACCTCCAGGGGTTTTATTTTCACTATTTGGAATCATATCATAAGGTTAGGTCTATGGCAACTATGGTTTTGAAAATAAAAAAAGCTTGCGATTGATCTCAAGGGACGAGATTGACTCGCAAGCTGTGGTTACCTCCCCATTCCGGGGATATGTCGGGTGCGAGCTCTGACGAGCGAAGCGGATTGCCACCGTGCTAAGGCAGCTAGCCCTGGCCCGCAAGCTCGCATGACTGCATCTCGCTCCTCCGCGGCTTTTTCAGGACTCATTAGCGGTCCTGGCTCGGGGATTGAATCAGGACCAAGAGATCTCGCCACGGGATGGACCCAGATTTTCATTCTCACTTTCTCACCTCCTCCATCTTGAGGGATGTATGGTCGATTAATTATATTTTAGACCTAATAATTATAAGAAGCAAATTTTTTTCAATTTATGCTTGATTATTTTTTGAGCTCCATTCGAGATAACTTTGAATAAAACCGTCAATATTTCCATCCAAGACGCCTTCGGCGTCTTTTGATTCATAATCAGTGCGGTGGTCTTTGACCATTTTGTAAGGATGCAGGACGTAAGAGCGGATTTGGTTGCCCCAGGCCGCCTGTTTTGTTTCGCCCTTGGCCGTTGCCACTTCGGCCTTGTGCTCCTCTGTCTGCAGTTTAGCAAGTTTTGAACGCAAAATTTTCATGGCTGTTTCTTTGTTTTGCAGTTGGCTTCTCTCGTTCTGCACACTCACCGAAATTTTAGTTGGTAGATGGGTAATACGTACGGCCGAGTCGGTCGTATTAACGCTCTGGCCGCCGTGGCCGGAACTGCGGAAAGTGTCAATTCTTAAATCTTCATCTTTTATCTCTAATTCTTTAGGGCTCTCGATTTCGGGCGTCACATCAACTAAAGCAAAAGAGGTTTGGCGTAAGTGCTGGGCATTAAACGGGCTTTGGCGGACCAGACGGTGCACACCTGATTCAGACTTCAATAATCCGAAGGCATTATGTCCTTTTATTATTATAGTGGCATCCTTAATACCTGCTTCCGTACCCGTGTTTTTACCTATTAAATCGGCTTTTAAGTCCTTTTTTTCGGCATAGCGCAAATACATACGCAAGAGCATCTCCGCCCAATCCTGGGCCTCTACCCCGCCTGTGCCGGCCGAGATTTCAACAATAGCATTATTGGCGTCATATTTGCCTGAAAACAGGGTCAAAACCTCTAATTTTTTGAATTTTTCTTCAGTATCTGCCGCTTCAAACTCGTTTATCTCCTTTTTTAAATTAGAATAATCTTGCGAGATTTGGTTGGCTTTTTCTCTATCCGTCCAGAAATCAGATTCAGCCATTTCTTTTTCAATTTCAAGCAAGCGATTTTTTTTCGCCTCAATATTTAAAATTTTGGCTAATTTTTCTTTTTTCTCTTCAATTGACATATTGTTTCAACCTTAATCTTATCTTTGTTTTTGGTTTGAGTCAACCAAAAATCCCCCGCATTTGCAGGGGATTTTTATCTTTATCTAACTTTTATTTAAACTTTGTATTTGTAGATAATAAGGGCTGAACCGATAGCCATAATCACCAGAGCAATAATCGCCAAAGTCTCCAGAGGTGTTCCGGTCGGAGTTAGGGTTGTAATACCTTTAACTTGGGGAGTTGGGGTTGGAATAACTTGGCAGACAACATTAGTATAAGCAAAAGATTTGGCTTTTAGCTCGCCTGCAGTGGCAATTGCCTTATTTTCAATTTTTGAGCCGCAGGCAATCTCGGAATTTACCTTGGCCTGAAAGACGGCGGTGATTGTTTCGCCGGGCTTTAAGTTTCCAAGAGATATATTTTGTTTGAATAAATCAACCGTAGTAATTACTTGACCATTAGGCAGAATGATTGAGAGTGAGCTGGCGACATAAGAAACGGGGATCGGCAGAACATCACGTAGGGTGACATTCAAGGCGTCAGAATCGCCGTCATTTTTAATCACCATCTTATATTCAAGAGTGTCTCCGCTTTTAGCATTATTTTCTTTGACATAAGTTGTTTCGTTTTGGCTTACATCGCGAACCATCTTCTCAATGGTTAAGTGAGGGTTCTGAATTACTGGGGGACGTTTTTCAATAATAATTATTACCCAGTTGCCATAAATATTTCTCATCTCAAGATCTGAGTTGGCTGGTTGAGAGAATACCTTGACTTTGAAGGTGAAATCAATTCTTTGACCCGCAGCGATATTTATCGAAGGATAGACAATAGTATTTCCTTCCATGTGTCCAGAATTACCAATAGAGATAATTTGGGCATTATCAAGGACATCAGAAAGGTCATCGCTAACTATAAAATTCATTTGCGTGCCATTGCCGATATTCTTGGTAATAAGATGATATTCAATAACATCACCCTCTTTGGCCGGAACTCTCGTAGCATCAATGTTTTGGGTAATATTCCAGGCATTTTTTGATTTTTCAATTTCCGGCACTGCTGGTATTTTGACGATAACACGAGCTTGGTCTTCGTCGCGTAAACCACCTGCAACGGTAATAATTCCAGTATTAACAAGCACTGTTTGAATTGAGACATCAGCAACCCGAGCCTTGAAAATAATATAAGCACTTTCACCTCGGCCAAAAGTTCCAATTGAAGCACCGCTACCGAACAACTCGGCGCCAACAGGTGAATTGCCAGTTGAACGATAAATAGTACCTGAACCAAGAATAAAGGTTAAACCGGCAGGTAAATTATCTTTAACGGCAACATTCCCTGCAGCAGCATCTCCGTCGTTATTGAATGAGAGTCTAAAAGCAACCTCTTCACTTCTTGTAGCTTCGATTTCTTTTCTCCAATCAAAGATTCCGTGGCCGAGATTTGTCTTACTTACAAATTTCTCGAGCGCGATATTTGGATTTGTGGGAGGCGGGGTGGGCATGTGCTTTAATCTTACCTGAAATAAAACATAACCGGCATATTGCCAGCAGCCTTTAATCCCGTTGAGGTTGACACCTGCCGGAGTGGTGATTCCGTCAGGCAATGGTTGGCCTGTTCCTTCCGGACTTCCCTGGCGATTAGGATACCAGACGGTTGAACCAGGAATATATTCAACACCTTGAGTTTGATTGGAATTAATAGTCAGGGTGTCTTTGACTGCCTCAGCATTAGCGGCCCAGAGTTTAGCGTTTAAGATTTGTGTTTGTTTTTCGCCTGAAGGCAGAGCAATGCTGATGCGGGTATTTTTAGCGGTCGTTCCTTCAATAAAGTTGTGGTAATAGACTAAAACCGCGACCGCGTCCCCTGATTTTCCTGCCACTGGATCTGACCAAGTGGCGGAACCGGGATTTTGCGTTGAGTTCGCTCCCCTAATTAATTTTTGGTCCCCAGGCAGGCCGTTAAAAATCGGCCCATCTGCACTGATTGCCGGGGCAAAGGACATGGCTAAAATTCCTGCCATTAGAATAATGGCAAAGATTTTAGCGCTTTTTGATCTTAAGATCTTTTTTAATTTTTCCATAATTAATTATTTATTATTATTTATCTAATCATTATTTCCGAAATACTATCATATTTTTTTATTTATGTCAACTAAATTTTATGTTTTGATAATATTTTACAGATTTTTAAAATTTTATAAGGTTAATAGCGTCACTTTTCACGTAGCTGTTTGAAAAGATTGGTAATCCTCTATATCGCTGAAAAAATTTGTTTTTTGCAATGAATAGAGGGCGAAGGGGCCAAGATTCTCGAGATCGAGAATTGCTTGACTCCTTCGCCACGGGAAGGCCGGTGCCTAGTAAGGCGGTGCGGGGGGCACCGGCGGAGGAACGATCGGCGGGTTGGGGAATGGCTTGCAGAAGCGTGTTGGTCGGCTTCTGTTGCCAAATCCCCAGCCGACCCCAATGTCAGCGCCTGCAGATCTCGTATGGACGATCTGAGCGCCGGCGTGCGGCTGACGCGGAGCCGGTGGTACCGGTGTCGGACAACTCAAGTTGACCACCGGAGCCGGACACTGCTGCGGCGTCGGGCACTCCACCTTTGGGTAGACATTCACCACAGGCGGAGGCGTCGGCAGCGGTGGAGGCGGCGGAATGCAGATCGGCGCGGGCGGTGGTGCGCAGGGCGGCGGTGCTTCCGGTAGTTGGGGTTTAGGTACAAAGTACCGCCCCGTTGCCGGATTGCCGCAACGTCCCGCGCGGATGATCTCTCGCCATTCACCGTGGCAGGGGACGATCTCGTCAACTACATAGAAAACGAAATCCCCCTTGTGCAGCCATCCGCGGTAAGTCCCGCCGGCGAATGTGCCGTGCTTGAAGGTCACGGTCGCCTTCAGGTCGCAGGGCAGAGTATCGGTCAGTTGGCCGTTGAGGTCGGCGTTAGTGCCGTCCCAGGGCCGCGAGACCGAGACCATCCAGCTCAAGTCGTTGTTGCCGGAGTTGATGTCACCGACAGTGGCCGCGCTGGCGACAGCGACGGCCAAAAAAACGACTAG
>JAHJRZ010000043.1 GCA_018830605.1 Patescibacteria group bacterium
ACGAGCTTCGTCATCACATCTTGATCGTCAGGAATCTCAAAGAACAGCTCCTCTTTCATTCGATGTCCTCCTCTCGATTGTTACTCGTTCGTTGGCATAAGTAATCTATCACAAAGACTAACAGAAATCAAATGTAACCGCGTCTTGATTAATTTATGTCAAATTGGGAGAACTCTTCTTGGGCTTCTTGCCAGACGATTTTGACCTCGTCAACCCGAGCGAATCTGGGGCCGACTCTCAGCCATTTTATTAATTCTTTAATTTTTTCTTCCTCGCCCTCGGCCATAATCTTGACCGAGCCGTCATCCTCATTCCTCACCCAACCAAAAAGACCGAGTTTATCGGCCTTCTCTCTTGTCTTTTGGCGAAAAAAAACGCCCTGAACTTGACCTTTGATAATAATTTCTACTCTTCTTTTTCCCATAGAGACAAGCTATTTGTCGAGAAAAACATCATGAGGCTTTGCGGCCATGGTGTCCCGCCGCAGGCGGGACGAGCAAAGCCGAATGCTGAGCGCAGGCCGACGCGGTGGGTCGGCCAAGCGATTTTTCGAGACAAGTAGCTTGTCTCTCCTATTTTCCCTCCTGCACCTGAATCACCCGGGTCTTGGATTTGGCTTCTTTGGGAATAGTAACGGTCAAGACCCCATCTTTAATCGAAGCCGCGGCATTCTCTGCGTCAACTGCCATGGGCAGAATATAAGAACGGGAGAAGCTCCCCCAATAGCACTCCTGCACCAAATAATCCGCTTCCTCAATCTTCTCGTCCCGTTTGCGCTCGCCCTTGACGGTTAAGACGTCATCAGTCACAGAAATATCAAGATCCTCTGGCCTGACCCCGGCGATCGGAGTCTTAACCAAAATCTCATCTTCAGTCTGATAAACATCAATGGCGAGCTGGCCCTCGAATCCCTCTTCTTCAGAGCCGGCCTCGTCCTTCGGCTTCTCCTCAACTTGGACTGAACTTGAGTTCTCTGCCCCGCGGCCAAAAAATTTAGCAAAATTATTATCGCTCATCTTCTCCTTCCTTTAAATAAAATACTATTTACATTATAAAACGTGGGGCATTTTTTTGCAAACTGATCTAAGTAGGGATAACTAAGGATTTAACTATGGATTTAACAAAGGAATTAACTATGCTTTTTAGTTTTATCCAAGTTTTCTCTAATCCACTGGTCAAATTCCGCCTCTTTTCTTTGGTTTTCTGTCATCAACTTGGCGAACCTTTGGTTTTGAGACATCAATCCTTGCTCTCCGGCCATCACCTCTATCCGCTCCATCTGTTTTTTGAGCATTGTCTTTTCGCCCATACAGAGCTTGATCATTTGAGACAAATCCCTCGTCGCCGCATAGTTATCCTTTGTTTTCCTTAGACCTCCTTTGATGTCTTTTTCCAATTCAAAACAATCCTCAAGCAATTCCAAGAGAGACCCAAAAGAAAAACCTAAAAATTCGCCGTATTGCTTGGTATTGTTGCGGCCATAACCTTCGGCAATATTTCTGGGGATACTACGCCCTGAATCATTCATATGACCAATCAGCCGAGAGTCTTGGATCGGATGCAAATAAAGGGCGGTGAACTTTTTAACAAGTTCGTAGATTTCTTCGCCTTGTTGATAGGTTCTAAGGACTTTGTAGCCCAATGGATTTCTCATAAGGACAACTATGGATTTACCATGGATTAACTAAGGACGACAACTCCTACAATTTTATCATAAAATACTTATCCACACCGCTTTATTCTACTAAAAAAGTGTAAGATATAAGATAAGAAAACAAAAAATACAATTTGCTAATTTTTAAATTTTATGGTATAATTAATATAATGATCAAAATCTCAAAACAAAAGAAAAATAAATACTTACTAATTATTGGGGCAATCTGCCTTATTTTTGGCTTATCCGTTTCTTATACTTTAATTCGAGCTCAAACAAAAATAATAGAGACCAAAGCCAAAGATGTTAATATCTCAGAATTTAATCCTTCAGAAGCTAAAAATAATCTCACCACTAATGTTAATAAGCTCAAAGCTAACTATTTTAAAAACCAAAATTATGAGTGGCAATCAGAAATAATTAAAGCGGATTTTGCTTTTGACGCTCTGGGTGCCAGCTGGAATAAAGATGATCAGTCAAAAATTGATATTTACGTCCGTTTCTCAAAAAATAATAAAAACTGGGAAGATTGGCAAAAATACGGCGATGAGTGGGACGCAGATGAGGGGAAAGAAGACAAGCCGCAGGCCACAGACGACTCGTTGCAAGTCGCAGATCTCTTATTTTCAAAAGACGCGAATTATTATCAATATAAAGTGGTCTTTGTTGACAAAAAGCAGGATTCTTTTCTTGAAAACATCAAGTTCACTTATATCCAGCCGGGAGAGAGCAATAACAAATTTTCACTCTTAAATTATTTGGGGATTAAAAGGGCTCAGGCTGTGAACTCTCCTCGTGTTATTTCTCGAGCCGAGTGGGGAGCTAATCCGGCTTATATGACTTGGGCTC
Organism: Patescibacteria group bacterium; assembly: GCA_018830605.1. GTDB lineage: Bacteria > Patescibacteriota > UBA1384 > JAHJRZ01 > JAHJRZ01 > JAHJRZ01. Next base: position 2,504 of record JAHJRZ010000043.1, read on the forward strand.
CAGAATACGTCAGACCAAACAAAATTATTATCCACCATACTGCTTCGGGCAACAACCCGCCCGATCCGGCCGCAGTAATGCGCTCAATTTATTATTATCACGCAGTCTCCTTGGGCTGGGGAGATATTGGTTATAATTATCTTTTTGACCAGTACGGCAATATGTACGAGGGCCGGGCTGGCGGCAATATGGTTGTCGGCGCCCACGCTTATGGCCAGAATTACGGTTCAGTCGGACTCTCGGTCATCGGGAATTTTGTGAACACTGATATCACCTCCTCAGCCCTCACTTCTCTTATTGATAT
>JAHJRZ010000044.1 GCA_018830605.1 Patescibacteria group bacterium
ATTCTCTTTAGGCAATTTAATTTTGAAAAATTATCAAGTCGTTATTTCCTCGACCGAGAAGAATTTGGCAAAAAAGATTAAAAATCAAGAGATAAAAATAACTCGGCTTAAAAATCCTGTTTATGTTTGAACTGATCAAGAGCTTAATCAAGAGGAAAGAACGAACCAATCCCGGCGTCTTGCTCTCAACGCAGGTCTGTTATCAGGCCGAAGAAGCGATTGGAGAGTTAATTGTGGGCTCAAAAGGTAAGTTTAAGTCGGTCTCGTTTAAGGCCGGCCGGCTCAAAATCGCGGTTGGCGATTCTATCATCTTGCATCGGATTAAGATGAAGGAGGAGGAGATTATCAAACGAGTTAAGAAAAAAGTAAGGATCGGCCGTTTCCATATTTATTATGCGCCTAATTCTTAATTTATTTTTGCCAAAGTTGATTTGTTATTTGTTTTGTTTTATAATCAAGACGCATTTAAATTTAAAGAATTAAGATGACGAGTCAAAACAAGAATTTAGTCAATTTTTACCGCGAGAAGAGGCCCTGGGGTGATTTTTTAGAGTTTATCAAAAATCAGGAGGCAACGGTCAAGATCCTTGATGTCTTCCCGGGTGAAGAGACCAGCTTGCAGTCTCATCAAAAAAGAGATGAGTTTTGGTATGTTATCCGCGGAGAAGCCAAAGTAATTGTCAACAGCAAAGAAAGAGCTGTTAAAGCCGGAGATCATATTTATATCCCTAAAAAAGAGAAACACCGCCTTATTAATTACTCCCCCTCTCCGGTAGTGATCCTTGAGATTTCTTTTGGCGAGTTTGCGGAGAATGATGAGAAAATCCTTGAAGATAAATATCATCGCAAGCGAGGTCTATGAGTTATCAAAAAAAACTCGAAGCCAAAGAGAGGAGATTGCGAGTGGTTTATGTTTCTTCTTATATTCCGCGGCAGTGCGGCATCGCCACTTTCACTAAAGATTTAACCAATGCCATTAATGAGCTCAACCCCGAATATTTGGCCGAGATTATTGCGGTGACTGATTCTTATCACAAAGATTATGACTATCCTTGGGAGGTAAAGTTTAGGATCAAACAAGAAGATTTCTCCACTTACACTAGAGCCGCAGATTATATTAATCAGTCTTCGGCTGAAGTTGTGCACATTCAACATGAGTTTGGGCTTTATGGCGGCGAGCAGGGAGAGTATCTCATTCCTTTTATGAATTGCCTTCAGAAGCCGATTGCGGTTACGCTGCACACCGTTCTCGAACGGCCTAGCCAAAAAAATCTTGAAGTGGTCAAAAAAATGTCTGAATTAGCTGATGTTTTTATTGTTATCAGCCGGATTGCGGCCGATCGCTTGGAAAAAATATATCAATTAAAAAACAACTGCAAGATTGTTGTTATTCCGCATGGTGTTTTTGATTTTCCTAAAGTTGACCCGAATAAATACAAAGGCAAAATTGGACTTAAGGGCAAGAAGATTTTGATGACTCACGGCTTGATTAACCCGGATAAAGGGATTGAGGATGCGATCAAAGCCCTGCCTAAAATTGTCAAAAAATTCCCTGAAGTCGTCTATTTGGTTGTCGGCAAGACTCATCCCTTGATTATTAAACATCAAGGAGAGAAATACCGGCACGGTTTGGCTGAGTTGGCTAAAAAATTGAAGGTCAGCCGTCACCTCCAGTTTAAGAATCGTTTTATGGCTTTGGAGCGATTGGTCGATTATATTCAGGCAACTGATATTGATTTGACACTGCATCTTAAAAAAGATCAGATCTCAAGCGGAACCTTGGCTAAAGCGATCGGCGCGGGCAAGGTCTGTATCTCTACGCCTTATTATTATGCCCAAGAAGTTTTGGCTGGTGGCCGTGGTATTATTGTGCCAATGGAGGATCCAGATAGAGTAGCTAAAGAAGTGATTGACCTCTTCTCCCATCCCAAAAAAATGGGGGAGATTCGAGATAAAGCTTATGAATATGGCCGAAAGATGATTTGGAGTAATGTAGCTTTGAAGCACTTAGATCTTTTTTCTATACTTAAAAAGAAATCCAAAAATTAAAAATGAGACGACCTCAATTTATAAAAACTGATCATATTTTTTCAATGACGAGCCGAATTGGAATTTACCAATTTGCGAGCGGCACAACCCCGGATAAAAATTACGGTTATTCAATTGACGATCAGACCCGGGCCCTGATCTTGGCTCTATTTTTATACCATCAAAAAAATGAGAGACGCCATCTAAAATTAGCCCGCATTTATTTAAATTTTATAGAGAGAGCGCAGCTAAAAGACGGCCGTTTTCATAATTTTGCTGACTTTAAGGGTCGTTTTATTGATCGGGTCGGTTCAGAGGATTGCTTCGGACGAACGATTTGGGCTTTGGGCGTCTGCCAGTGCTATGGCCCAAGAGATATCAAACAAAGAGCAGAAAAGATTTTTAAAAAGTCAAAATCAAAGATTAAAAAGCTTCGCTATATCAGATCTAAAGCTTATGCTTCTTTGGGGCTGATTGAGATTTTTAGAGAGAAAAAAGAATCAGAGATAAAAGAAGAATTAAAAAGAATAACCCAATATTTAATAAAGAAGTTTAAAGAAAGCAGTTCTTTAAATTGGAGTTTTTTTGAGGACAAATTAATTTATGCTAATGCGATTTTGCCTTTAGCTTTACTCTCTATATTTGAAGTGTCAGGGAATCAAGAAGAATTGAATCCTGGTTTAAAATCTCTTGATTTTCTTAATCGCGTTTGCCGAATAAAGGGCTTCCCGGCCCCGATTGGTTTTGAGGGTTGGTATCCTCGAGGCCAAAAGAAGGCTCAATTCGGCCAACAGCCGATTGACGTTTGCGATATGGTTTTAGCGGCGATTAAAGCTTATGAGCTGACCGGAGAAAAGAAATATTCGCAAATGGCTAAAGATTGGTTTTCTTGGTTTTTGGGCAATAATATCTATCAATTGGAAATGTATGATCCAAAGACTGGAGGTTGTTTTGATGGAATATTCAAAACAGGGATTAATCCTAATCAAGGCGCGGAGAGTACAATCTGTTTTCATTTAGCCAATTTAGAGATATCAAATTTAAAAACCATAAAATGAACCGAGCTAAAAAATCCCGCGAAGCGGGATCTGGCTTCGCCAGAGAGAAAGCACAAATTAAGATTCCGGTCAGGGCTGATCTGGCTGGCGGGACTTCGGATATCGCTTTTTATCTTGAAAAGTATAAGGTTGACCATGGTTCGGTGGTTAATATTTCTTTGCCCGTCGAAATTGGGATTGAGGTCAGCATTGTTGAGTCATCAAAAGAAATAAAGGTAATAATGCCGGATCTTGGTAATGTGGTTGAAGGCGATTTAGTCAAATTGCAGAATCAGGAGAAAGATAATGCCTGTCAGATTATCAGCCATTTCTTGCGATTTTTCGCTTTGGATTTTAGGGGGTTGAGAGTGAAGATCTCAAGCCAAGGCAAGATCCCGCCCGCTTCCGGGCTTGGGACTTCTTCTGCTATGGGAGTGGGTTTAGTCGAAGTTTTAGCCGATCTTTACGGCGTCTACGGCATCAACCCGGCAGAATTTACTTACTTAGTTGAGACTTCGATGGGATTACTCGGCGGCAAGCAGGATTATTATGCCGCTTGGCTCTCCGGATTAAATTATATGATTTTTCATGGTCCGCATAAAAGTTTGGTAAGTATTAAAGAATCTTTTCCCACAAATCATCAATTATACTGCTGGGTCTCGCAAAAAATGGTAATATATTATTGTGGAGAGTCCCGCTCTTCGGGCAAGATGAATCAGGAGTTTAAGGCAAAAATTGCTCGTGACCCTTCAGTTTTTGCTGAGATCGCTAAATGCGCGGATAACGCTTTTAAGGCGATCCTCGTCAAAGATGAAAAAGCTTTATCTGGGGCGATTAACCAAGATAGAGATCTGCATCTCGAATTATCCTCGCTTTATTACTCAAAGAAAATGCGCCAAATGGCCAGAGTTGGAGAGGAGCTCGGCTATGCTCATCGGGGCTGCGGCGCCGGCGGAGGGGGTTGCTTGCTCTTTTGGGGTAAAGAGGAAGATCACCAGAAATTATTAAAGAGATTACATCCTCTTGGCGGGATAGAGATAAAATAATTTTTTTATGAAGATTGGAATATTAGCTCCAGCTGCCTGGCGTCTTCCGCCCAGGAATTACGGCCCATGGGAATTGGTCGCTTATAATATGGCCGAGGGGTTGGTCAAGCGGGGGCACGAGGTGACGGTTTTTGCCACTCAAGATTCTAAGATCAAAGCAAAATTGAGCGGTATCGTCCCCCATCCTTATCGGGAGCATCCAGAGCAGATGCCAGAAGAGGTTTGGCAGGCACTGCATATTGGTTTCTTTTTTGAGAGGGCCGATCAATTTGATATTCTGCACAATCACTATAATTTCCTCCCTTTGACTTATAGCCGATTAGTTAAACCTCCGCTCGTCACTACAATCCACGGTCTCACTTCAAAAAAAATCTTACCGGTCTTCCAGGAGTATAATAAGGATAATTATTATATCTCTATCTCTGATGCTGATCGAGACCCCTCATTAAAATATTTGGCCACAGTCTATAACGGGATTGATCTGTCTCAATTTGAATTTAATCCAAAACCTAAAGATTATTTGGTTTTTTTGGGCAGGGTGGCGAGAGACAAGGGGACGGATTTGGCAATTTCGGTTGCTAAGAAGACCGGCCGCAAGCTTAAGATCGCCGCCATTATCCCGCCGGAAGAAAAAGAATATTGGCAAAAAGAGATTAAACCCTTGATTGATGGAAAGCAGATCCAGTATCTTGGCCCGGCTGATCCGAAAATGAGAAACGAGCTCTTAAAAGATGCTTTTGCTTCGCTTCATCTTATCAGGTTTGATGAGCCTTTTGGGTTGACTATGGTGGAGGCTATGGCCTGCGGTACGCCGGTTATTGCTAAGAATCGAGGATCTGTTCCTGAAATTGTCCTTGACGGCAAATCTGGTTATAAAGTGAGCAATCTTGAACAGGCGTCAGAGGCAGTGGGGAAGATCGCCAAGATCAAGAGAAGAGATTGCCGCCATTGGGTTGAAGAGAATTTTACTCTTGAAAAGATGGCGGAGAATTATGAAAAAGTCTACCAAAAAATTTTAAATA
>JAHJRZ010000045.1 GCA_018830605.1 Patescibacteria group bacterium
AGGATAACCCGCTAAAAAGTTAAATGAAAAAAAAGACGCAAAAAATAATTAAAATAATAATCCTTGTTATCTTTCTTTTGGTTCCGTCCTTTTCTTTGGCCCAAAATCCAGACATACCCGAACCAGATCCCGACAAAAGGCCCGATAATTGCGGCGATCAATGTGCTCGTGTGTCTTCAGATGGTTATTACATCCATCTTTGGTATAAAGAAAAAGTAGCCCGCATTAACAAAGACAATGAGACTTTTTCTTATTATGCCATTGCTAAAGCATATACAAGCGGCAACTATGCGCTCTACCGTTATTATATTTATAAAAGTACCGACTCTGGTTCTGGATTTTATATCGTCGTCGGTCTTACTGAACTTACTAACTCAGAATTAGATGTCGCCAAACATTATGATGTTAAGGAGCATGGAATGGATATTGCTTCTTGGGATGATAATTCGCAAGGCGACCGCGTTTATACAGTTATTGGCCCAAGTGTTTATCCGTCTGGCATTAAAGATAGTTCTAGGTATAGCTGGAAGATTGGCACCTCCGGCTCAATTCAGTTGACTCTTGATACTGGGACTATACTTTTTGTGCCTGACGCCGAATTTCAATATTATCTTGATGGCGAAAACGGACCTCCTTTAATCAAAACAGGCAGTAAGGCTAATAACGAAGGAAAATTTTCGGTTTCCACAGAAAATGCAGAAAATGAAATCTGGTTCAATAAAGAACGAGTTAATAGTTTTAATATCTATACTTGCTTCGAGAATAATGGCCAAAAATATGATGTTTTTAAAAGCATTGCTTTTCCTGGAGAATTCCGGCCACATAGCGATTCGAAACAAGCTGAAACAACTAAAATATTAGAGAATATTGAAATAAAACTTGATCAAACCAATAAAGTTGATGTTTGCCGAAGAAGTATGCAGGGGTCTTTAAGTCCAATCCAGGAAATAACGCATGGCAAAAATCCTTGGCAAATTGATGTATTAAATCAAGTTGTCTGTATGTTAAGAGATGCTTTTATTACTGTTTTTTATTATGAGGCCAAGCTCTCGGCCTGGTTTTTAAGAAGAAATTACTAAAAATATGTTTTTGAAAATAACGAAAAAAATTTTGTTTCCGATAATAATCATATTTTTGTTATCTACTCCTGCTAAAGCATCACATCCAACTTACAGCTACGGTACTACGGGCAACTATAAATGGTATAAAAATGGCAATTATTTAGTTAATGAGGTCGATGCTTCTAAAGACAATAAATCAACCAAATTGAGTGTCTTTTACAATAATCCTGTAAATGGGGTGATGTATACCGGGGATGAAGATCCTATCGGTAAAGATACTAAGCTCGGCAATTTCACTGCTTATGTATTGACGAACACCTCAAATGATCAAAATTCAAGCGATTTTTCAGTTAATAATGTTGGTACTTATTATGTGCTCTTTAATGAAGATACAAAAAAAGTTTATGATATAGTTTATATTCCTGACCCTGTCCCTTATGCTTATGTCAACCGATATAAATTTTGGATTGGCGGAGATGAAGCAAAAAAAGTCTATTTTTTACATTCAGAAGGCGGAGGTGATAATTGGTATGGGGACTATTTGAAAAAAATTGGCAAAGATGTAAAAGATAAAAAACCAGGACTTATAATGGTTTCCAACCCGCCCCAACCACCTGCTGCTTCAGGTGCAACTGCTACTGGGACAATAACCTCTGGCTCGACAACTACGACCGACTCAACTGGTACTGATAAATGCGGCAGACAACAGATCCAGTGCGAAAAAACCCCTGATCCTCCTACGCTTCCAGCAAATGAAGATATCCCTACGATCAGCGAATCGCTCAAGATGGGGAATATCTCCACGGCTTGGGCGCTCTCTTTGGATCTGGTCAATGTGCTGGCGATCTTTGTCCTTTTGGCGATTGCTTTTGCCAATATTTTGCATCTAGGGGAGCGGGAGTCATTCAGTTTTAAGCGGATGATCCCGGCTTTTGTCGTTGGGCTGATTGCGGCTAATTTCTCCCATCTCATCTGCCGGGCCATCATTGATTTTGCCGGCATGCTAATGAACTTCTTTGTACCCAAAGAACATGCCTTTGACACCATGTTTAATATTATGATCGGTATGTTCAGCGGCTGGTTTGGTAATACTGGCACAATGGAGTGGGGGATAGCCGGAGCCGGGGCGATTGGAGTAGCTGTTGTGGGCATTCTCGCTGGCGGCGGCTGTGGACTAATTCTAATTGGTTTGATCATTCTCTTCTTCCCGGCAATAATTATGTTTGTGCTAATGTTTCTTTTAGCCGCTCGGACTTATATCCTCTGGTTTTTAGTCATCCTCTCGCCCATTGCCTTTTTTGGCATGTTCTTTGATCCCTTAAAAAGAACCATCGGCACTTGGTGGAACTGGTTTTTGATGTGGACCTTTATGGGCCCGATTGCCTACTTTTTCATTTATCTGGCCGAGGGCTTTGCCCGAAATACTGAAGGGACGGCTGATGTTATCTGCTTTGACCCGCTCGGAGGAGACCCGAATCAAGTCGGCGGCTTTACCAAATATCTAATCGTTAATATTCTTTTAATCTTATCCGTCTATGTTCCTTATGCCCTGGGTTCAAAAATCGGCATGGGCTTATGGGGAGGAGTGGGAAAGTTTTTAGGCGCTACAGGCGCTAAATTGGGGTTCGGCGCAGGAGGAAAAGCTGTTGAAAGATTAGGACGAGCCACAAAATGGAAAGGTTTACAAAATATAGGCGCCGGTATACGACAAGTTCCCTATATGCCTGAAGCGATGTTCGGCAGGGAAGGAATGTTTGCCACTATTAATAAATCAAAGGTGGGTGAAGCCCAAACTGACATTAAATCTCGGCTAAGGTCTGGCTTGATCGGCAAAACTGGCCTAATGGATGATGTCGTCCAAGGAGATATGCTTGCAGGTAGAGAAAGAGTTAACACTTGGTCTGCTGAAGGTTTAGTTAGTTGGATGAACACGGGAATCAAAAATGACGATAGAAAAAAAATGGCAGAAGGAGTTAACTGGCTAGGAGCAATGGCTGTGTCGGGTGAGGTGCCAATCGAAGAAAGAAGACGTGCGACTGAAGCGCTTGATGCCTTAGGATATTCAGCCAAAGACATTAATGCCACAATTCAAGTTCCACGGTTAGTCGATATAGCCAAGAATAGTAAAGAACTAGAAATTCGGACACGAAGAGACGGGACAACCTTCTATCAAGCCAAAAATCATTCCATCAAGCGTAAAAATAATGCTGAAAAACCATTGACCAGACAAGAGGCAGCACCGGTAGAAGAAATAATTCATCCCAACGAAGTCAAACCAAGAGGAAAACCATCACCAGTCGCTCCTGAAATTCCGGAACAATTTGAAGGCGGAGCAGGAATATAAATTAAAATTATGGACCAAAATTTAAACAATAGAAACAATCAACCAACCCAAAATGACTCCTCTAACTCTTGGTTGCCTAAAGAGATAGGCGAGATTAAATTGCATGCTAATCAAATCGCCAAGACCGAGAGCGGCTGGCAAAAAGACAGGCATCAAGAGATTAAGGAGATTAGGGAATTAGCCAGCTCGCCCAAAATAAAGAGCGAGGAAGGGGCGATGGAGCTCGAATTAAGAATGAGAAATATTGGTATGCCCGGAATTAATTATTCGGGGAAGGCCTTGGATCAGTTAGACAAGCGCGAAGAAGCGATGGTGGAGGAGAGGGCCCTGCGCCAGCAAGGAATGAGTTACGCCGGACTTAACGACCAAGAGAGACAACAAGCAGAAGCACGAATGTATAATGGTTATAACTTCCGGCGCGACTGGCAGGGGATTTATGATTACTCCCAAATTAACCATCAGCAGTTTGAAGCGATGCCGACCACGCCTCTAAGCAAAGAGATAAAGCGGGGGCTGGAGACGATGATCAGCAATGAAATTCGGCTCTCGGCCGCGCGCGACTCGCGGCTCGGCCTTGATTATCAAGACCATCAAAAAGTCGCCAAACTCTCAAGAGAAATCTCTGACGATCCAGAATTTATCAGATTTTTAAACGGCGAAAAAAGCTACTTCCCCAACACGACCAATATAAAATTCGAAATAGAGAAGAGGATTAAAGGGCAACGAGAAATTGGTTGATAGGAAATAGGAAATTGGTTAGGAAATTAGAAATTGGAAAATAGAATAAAAAAAACCCAGATGCTGAAACAAGTTCAGCATGACGAAATATTATGACACTGCAGGAAATATATAATCTAGCCGTTAAACTCGGCATGGAGGCCGACCCGAGAGACGACGATATCCGCATTCTTTATGCCGGCACAAAAAAAGAACTTAAAAGAATAATGGTCGGAATTGAGATTGAACCGGCCGAGGTGGTGATGGCGAAAATTTTGAAAAATATTGATGCCATTATTGCTTATCAAATACCCAATCCCGAACGAACAGCTGACGCCGCCAAATTATTAGACCTGCCCTTGCTTAGTATTAAAACGCCAATTGATAATTTAGCGCAAGAATTTATAAAAATAGCCAAAGAAAAACAGAGGATAATTCCAGAATATTATGAATTAAGCAAAAACGAAATTAAAGATGCTGCTTTTATTTCTTTAGGGATGAATTTATTCCTTGATGAATTGGAGAAAAATAAAATAAATATAGTGCCTTGTTCAGGGCTTATCAGGGTTAAACGAATAACTCACTAATAATCAATTTAAAATGTTAAAGATAAAATATAAAATTCACAGAGCAAATTTAAAATCTGACACTAAATACAGAAGTTATTGCTTTTCTATTGATATTATTAAGTTTATAAAAACTCTGCCTAATGAAAAAATTTATTGGGTGATTACAGATCAATTATTAAGATCATCCACCTCGATCGGGGCAAATTTAATTGAGGCAAAAGCTGCAAGCTCAAAAAGAGATGTTGCTAAATTTGTTCAAATTGCCTTAAAATCTGCCAATGAAACAAAATATTGGTTATGCCTCTTAAGAGATTCAGATTTAGTAGAAAGAGAAAAAATACAACCTTTATTAGATGAGGCTACCGAAATTGCTAATATGCTCGGCTCAAGTATATTAACCTTAAAAGGGAAAAAGAAAATTTGAAATTTTAAATGTGGTTTTTAGATTTTAAATTTTAAATTGAAACATGCAGTATAAAGTACCGCAAAAAATTGATTTGGAAGACAAAATTATCGGGCCCTTGACCTTGAAGCAGTTCATCTATCTTTTGGGAGGAGGAATGCTTGATTATGTAATTTTCACGGCCGCGCAATCTGCATTTTGGGGCTGGCTCTTGATCTTTATGGTCTCGCTTTTAGCCTTGGCTTTTGCTTTTGTCCAAGTGGAAGAACAGCCCTTCTCTTACTTAATGACGAGCTTCTTGTCTTACTTTTTGCGGCCCAAGATTCGGCTCTGGGACAAGCGCTCAAAAATAAAAAGAACCATTGAGTTTAAGAATAAAAAAATAGAAAAACCATCTCCAGCCATAAAAAACCCGGCAGAGGTGAAGAGCTCGCTTGAGGAATTAGCCCAAGTTCTTGATACTCACGGCTGGAGTCCCAAGGATTATCAAGAAGAAAGAATCAAGTCATCAGCTGAAGCGAGGAAGCAACTTAATCTGGGGAAGACCGAAGAAGCAGAAGTGGATTTATTACATAAGGCATAGATGTTATAATAAATTTAAAATGTCAAAGATAAAATATAAAATTCACAGAGCAAATTTAAAATTTTAATTGTGGTTTTTAGATTTTAGATTTTAGATTTAAAATTGAAATGGAGGGGAATGGAAAGCACAGCCAATAATCAAAGAGAAGACCAAACCAATCGAGCTAAAAAGCTTGAAGAGTTTAATATTGAAGAGAAAAAAGCAGAGACCTTTGCTCCGTTGATCTCCCCGTCAGATGAGATGAACCCGCAGACTAAAAATATTATTGCGCCCAGCACCCAGAATTATTTAGATCTTGAAGAGATACATAATGGCGTAGTCATCCTAAAAAATGGCGGCCTGCGCATGGTCTTGATGGTCTCGGCCATTAATTTTTCCCTTAAGAGCGAGGAGGAGCAGAACGCCATTATCTATTCTTTTCAGGGATTTTTAAACTCCCTCTCTTTTCCTATCCAGATCGTAATGCAGTCAAGACGGCTCGACCTCTCAAGCTATCTCGCTAAATTAAAAAGCAAAAATAAGAGTGAGGAGAATCCTTTAATCCGCTTGCAGATGACAGATTACATCGGCTTTGTGGAACAGCTCTTGAAAGTAGCTAATATTATGGAGAAGAAATTTTATGTGGTTGTTCCTTATCAGCCGATCATCATCAAAAAAGAAAATATCCTGCAAAAAACATTGAAGATTTTAAGCCCGGGGCCAAAAAAAACAGAGATCGTTGATTTTGAGATGCACCGTAAGGAATTAGTCCATCGTACCGAGGTTGTCGCAGCTGGTTTGGGGAGTGTTGGTTTGAGAGCCGTGCAGTTAAATACGCTCGAGCTCGCCGAGCTCTACTACTCATCTTATAATCCAGAGTTGGCCACCCGGCAAAAAATTGCCTCATTAGCCGATATTACTACCCCGATAGTGGAAAAATCTTCCGAGAGCTAATAATAATATTTTAAATGTTAAAGATAAAATATAAAATTCACAGAGCAAATTTAAAATTTTAATTGTGGTTTTTAGATTTTAGATTTTAAATTTTAAATTGGAATATGCCCATCATCCCACGTCAATTATTTGAATCAAAAGAAGAGCACCAAGCGATTGAAAGATACCGCGCGGGTTTGGCAACCGAACGAGATCTGATCGCTCCCTCTGCCATGGCCATTAATCCCAACTTCTTGCAGATCAATAATTTTTACGCCAAGACGATTTATCTTTTTGCTTATCCCCGGTACTTAAATACTAACTGGCTCTCGCCGATTATTAATTTTGATATGACCTTGGACGTCTCTATCTTTATCTACCCCTTGGAGACGAGAGCGGTGATGCAGAATTTGCGCAAACGGATTGGCCAGATGGAGTCGACCTGGAGGATCGAGCGCGAAAAAGGACTCGTCTCTGACCCGGAACTGGAGACCGCGATGCAGGATGTTGAGTCTCTGCGCTACTCTCTGCAAAAAGGCGAGGTTAAGCTATTCCAGTCTTCAATTTATATGACGGTTTATGCCAACTCTCTTGAGGAATTAAAGACCGCCTCAGAACAGTTGGAATCAATTTTGGGCGGGGCCTTGGTCTTTACTAAACCGACCTTCCTGCGCATGGAGCAGGGTTTTGATTCGACCTTGCCCTTGGGGAACGATGAATTGGGGATCTTGCGCAATCTTGATACCGGCTCCCTCTCCACCATGTTTCCCTTCACTTCATCAGAATTAACCACTAATGAGGGAATTTTATACGGCATCAACCGGCATAATAATTCTTTAATCCTCTTTGATCGCTTTCAGCTCGAAAATGCCAACTCGGTCGTCTTTGCTAAATCCGGCGCCGGCAAATCTTATGCGGTTAAGCTGGAAGCGCTGCGATACTTAATGCTTGAGACGGACGTTATTATTATCGATCCGGAGAATGAATACAAATCAATCTGCGAAGCGGTCGGAGGCACTTTTATTAATGTTTCTCTAAACAGCCACGAGCGGATCAACCCTTTTGACTTGACGATTGAGAAAGAAGAGTCAGGTGAAGATGCTCTGCGCTCTTCAGTTATTCGGGTTCATGGTTTAGTGCGCTTAATGGTCGGCGGGATTAATCCAGAGGAGGATTCGCTTTTAGAAAAAGCGATTTACGAGACTTATGCTTTAAAAGATATCTCCGCAGACTCAACGACCCAGAAGAACGAGCCGCCGCTCCTCTCTGATTTAAAGAGTGTTTTGCGCAATATGGAAGGCGGAGAAAGCGTGGCTAATAAGCTTGAA
>JAHJRZ010000046.1 GCA_018830605.1 Patescibacteria group bacterium
AAACTTTGTTTATGATGCCTGCCTGCAAGATTGGAAAAAGAATACGCAAAATTTAAATAAGCTCTTATCGTTCTTTAAAAAAGGGAAGTCGGTTGAGTTGGTTGGAGGGGGAGTTGATTTGAAATTTAAAATCAGAGGCAAAAAAGCTGCAGCTGACCGCGGTGAAGAAAATATGCCTGGCGGCGAGATTTTTATGGCGCCAGAAAAGAAAACGGTTGAGGGCTGGATAAAATTTGATTATCCGGCAATTGAAACGGGCAATGAGGTAACAGGAATTTATCTAGAATTTAAAAAAGGCAAGGTGATTAAGGCCACAGCGGATAAAAACGAGGAATTCTTGAAACAAATGCTTTCAGCTGACGAAAATGCATCATATTTGGGAGAATTTGGTATCGGCTGCAACCCGCGCATTAACCGTTTTACTAAAAATTTGCTATTTGATGAAAAAATAAACGGCACCATTCATCTGGCGCTCGGTATGGCTTATAAAGAGAATGGCGGCGGCAATGATTCGGCGATTCATTGGGATATTGTTAAAAGTATGCGCCGCGCCAAAATTATTCTTGACAACAGAATCATCCAAGAAAATGGAATCTGGAAGCTTAAAGAAAAAAAGATGGTAACAGTTTAGGTTGAAAAAGTTCTCTTTTTGGGCTAAGATTTAGAGAGCGCGGGTGTAGTTTAGTGGCAGAACGTGACCTTCCCAAGGTTATGGCGGGAGTTCGATTCTCCTCACCCGCTCTGCCGATGTAGCTTAGTGGTAAAGCAGTGGTTTCGTAAATCACTGACGGCAGTTCGATTCTGCCCATCGGCTTTTTAAATCGGCGCAAAAGGGTCAGCTCGGCCGGCCTGTTCATTCTCCTTAATCGGCTCCCCATAACTCTTGACAGCCTTAACTTTATCTTTTCCTTCTTTATTAAGCTCTGGCGGCGTATAAGTAGGCACTGAATTTAATTGTTTGCTGATCACTGGATAAAGATAAGCGTAAAAAAGATAGCTGCCGCCTCCTAAGATTAAGACAACAATCACGATCGTGATCAGGCAGCTCCACCGAGTTTTTGGTTTATTTTTTTCAGTCATTTTGGTAATAGGCCTTTCCTTTGATGGTGGCTTGGATAATATTTTTTGATTCAGATAAATCGCATCTTTCAATAGTTATGGCGCGATTTATTTTTTCCAATCCTTTTATAAAATTTGTCGCATCAGCATAGCTTCCTTTGGCTATAAGCTCAAAAACCATCTCTTTAAATTTAGAAGTAGAAGCGCCCTTGACCGTGGAAGCAGATTTGGAGGCAGTTTTCTTCTCTTCGCTGAACTTAATATCAGTTAGGTCAATCCTATTTTCTTGGGCCAAGGCCTCGACCTCGATCATAAATCTGCCCGCGTCTTTTTTATCAGGCAGCATTGAGGCGAGCGTATTGGTAAGCTCTTCGGCCTCTTTTTCTTCTTTCTTTAAATTATTTAAGCTAATCTTTTTCTCTTCAAGATTTAAGACTTCTTCTTTTTTGATGGCGTTTTGGGTAAAGAGCAAAAAAGAGTTTTTGATCTGCGGCAGAAAAACAAAGTAAGTAAGAGCAGAAAAGGCGGCGAGAGCAATTAAGATATAAATTATCGTTTTATATTTTTTCATACTTTTAAAGTGATATTAATCTCAAAATTTATTTTTTCCGGCTGGCCAGCCGTTCCTTGGCTGGCGCTTGTCTTTTGCGAGCTGATTATTTCGACACTGGCAAAACTTCCGCCGATTCTTGATAATTTATCCGCCAAAAGAGCAATCGCTCTTCTTGATTTTGCTTCGCCGGTGATCTTTAATTTAGAAGCAGAAGCTGTGCTTGAGCTCGCGGTCGAGGAGGATACCATGACGACCTGGTTTAATTTGATGTCTGCAGGCGTGCTTTTAGCTAAATTTTCATAAAGAGCTGACCAGCTTATTTTATTCTTATTGAGCCCTTCAAGCTGGGTGATAATATTATTAAAATTATTTATTTTTTCTTCTGTCTTTTGAACCTCGACAACATCTTCTTCAAGCACTGATATTTTTTCATCAAGTATTTTTGCTTGAGAAGAGAGATAAAATTTGGCGCCAAAGATTAAAACCGCGATCAAAAGAATTAAAATAACAGTAAAAGTAATATAAAAACTCATCCGTCCTCTTGATTTTGAGAGCGTTTCTTCTTGTTCTATTAATGGCCGCAAAAGATTAATATCATGCATAATTACTTCTTTAAGGCGAGGCCGACCGCGGTGGCAATGGCTGGAACTTCAGCTTGAGGGATCTTTTCAACAACCTCGCCTTTAAGATTAATAAAAGGATCGGCGACGACCGTTTTCACGCCGACATTCTGCTCGATATATTCTTGAAAACCGGGAGTGATAGCTCCGCCGCCAGTCAGAAGGATCTTGTCAAGCTCCGGTTTTTTGAGATTTTTTGAGGCATGAAAAGAGATTGCTTTCTGCACCTTAGTCACCAGGTCGTCAAAGAGAGGGAAGAGAACCCTTAAGATTCTCTCTTTCTTCTCCTCGCTATGAGCTGCGATCTCGGACATCTTTAAGGCTTCTTCTTGGCTGATTTTTAATTCTTTGGCCGCCGCTGAAACATAAGCTTCTCCACCGCTAAAGACAGTCGAGGCCACGACGATATTACCCTTGTAAAAAACAGTGATGCTCGCATTATTAGCGCCAATATCAAGGATTAAAATAGCTTGATTCTCCATCTCTGGGGAAAGAAGGGCCCGAGCTGCGGCGATCGGCTTTATCTCCAGAGAAATCAGCTCCAGACCGGCGGCGCGGATTATCTCTCGGTAAAAATCAACCAGCTCCCGCGGCGCTCCCACGACTAAAATTTTTATTTTTTTGTCTTTGGTTGTTTCAATGACGGTAAAATCAATATAAGACTCCTCGAGCGTTAGGGGCATGTGCTTCGTGGCCTCAAAGGGAACTGCCGTCTTCAACTCCTCTTCCTCCATTTGGGGGAGGGTGATGATATCCGAATAGGCCTTGGATTCGGGCAGGGCTGAAGCGACATATTTAGTGTCAATCGTGTGCGGTTTGCTCAAAGCGACTGATTTTTTAATTGATTCAATCAGACCCTGCCTGTTTTTTTTGCTCAAGGTCATCTTGGGGTCGGGCATATCCACAATTGAGGCGGCGTAAAGCTCGGCCCTCTCGCCGTGATATTTAACTTGGGCGGCTTTAATGGTATAAGAGCCGATATCAAGCCCGAAAACTGGTTTGTCTAGGGTCTGTTCTGCCATATTAAATAAAATTACCCCTCTTTGTTTATTATACCACACTCACGGTCTTTCTTCCCAGAAAAGAATAGCGTAAGCGCCGGTCGTGGGAAACGAAGGCGGCGGGCCAAAGGTCAGATAATTGTCGTATTCGGTGATAGTTTCACGATAGCCTGAGATGACAATAACCGGCGTACTTCCGCCAGCAACCCAGGTCCAAACCAGGCCGCCATTGGTGGCCATTGAGCCGTAGACTTTTATTCTTTGATAGATGGTTTGGGAGTAATGGTGCCACTCAATGAAGCCATGCTGGGAAACCATGGCCGCATCAATTTCCAAATAATTAGGACTAATTTTAGGCAGAGTAATAAATTTTTGGGCAATAAGTCCGATTTTATCAGTGCCATCATAATTGGTATAAAGCAGATTATTATTAACTACAATACTAGCATTAGTGGAGGCAGTGTCAGGAAACCTAGCCGCGGCAAAAGTCAATTGCGCATTATTGATCGTTCCCTGAATCCAAAGGTTGTCTTCGGTGAAGACAAGACCATTAACTGGAAAACTATAAGTTCCAAGAAGAGTCTCTGTCCGAATGTCATCGGCTACCCTCTGCCAGCCCATTTGGGTATAGACATTGCAGCTGCTTTGGTTGGTGCCGCATCTGGTTTGGGTGACGCGGTATAATTGAAAATTAGTTTGATTGAGGACTATATGATAGCCCTTCCCTCCTGATGCGCCAAAATAAAGACCATTTGACTGGGCATCGGTTTTTATTTGGGCTAAGTCAGCGGTGATTTTATTAAAATCAATTGATGGAACAGGAAAATTATAACCAGAGTGCAACAACGGACATCCAGGGTAATCATCGCACCAGACACCCGGATGCCACCCTTGCTGGCCGCAAGAGCCACTGGTGCAGTAATAGGTTTCGTTAGAGGCGGTGACGATGCCGTCAAACGCCTCTCCTTGGTGCCTGACACCGACATTAGAATGGACAGGTCCGTAAGAATCTTCATCTGGGCCAAACCACAAATCGTCAGTACTCAAAAGAGCGTAGCGGGCAAAAGAGGGAATGCCGAGTCGCGCTTCAATTATTTTTCTTTCCGCGCTGGCCGTCAATTGCCCGGTAGAGACGACCGTGGCATAATTCTCTCCGGTCTCGGGCGGAGTGATCTCCAAACTGTAAGTGCCGATGGTCTCGCCTTTGGCATTTTCATAGTCGTGGACATAAGGCCCGCAGGCCGGAGCGCAGACATCCCCGGTGCCGTCCGCGTAATCTTTGTTATCGTGCGCCAAATGCCAAAGATAGTAATTAATGCCGGCCTCGGCGATCTGCCTAGCTGACGCTTTTTCGCGATTTGCCTGAAAATATCTTTTTTGATTAATTGAGATGTAAATTAAAGAAGTTGTTAGAATGATAATTACCGTGGCAAAGACAAGGATAGTGGCTAAGAAATAACCTTTTTGCTTTTTCATAAATTTGGATTTCTTAATTGAATGGTTGTATCGTGAATATACGGTTCAGGCGGGCGCGAATTAACATCAATCTCAAGAATAGTTTTTATCACTTTGACTGAACCGAG
>JAHJRZ010000047.1 GCA_018830605.1 Patescibacteria group bacterium
GAAGTGGGGAAAGAAATATATCGTGTATTAAAAGAAGGCGGTATAGCTGCAATGGTTATCCAAGACCAAACGAAGAATTTTGCAAAGACTCTCACCTCGTTCCGAACAATAGTAGATTGGTGTGATAACATCGGATTTAAACTATTCGAAACAGTTATTTATAGAAAACATGGCACTGAGGGAGCATGGTGGAAATATCGCTTTAGGGTAGACCATGAATATATGCCAATTTTTCTTAAAGGTCAAAGGCCAAGATATTTCAACAAAGAGCCACTCAAAATACCTTCAAAGCACGGAGGAAAAATCATGACAGGAAGCGGTAATCGTCGAACTGACGGGACTACTACAAAAACAATCACAAGGGCAATAAATCGGATGAAATGCCGAGGCACAATATGGAACTATTTGAATGCCGGTGATAAAGATACGCTGAAAAGAAGGCATCCAGCCGTTTTCCCAGATAAAATTCCTTTTGATTTTATCCAATGTTTTTGTCCACCCAATGGCGTAGTCATCGATCCCTTTATCGGTTGTGGTTCAACTGCTGTCGCAGCAAAACAATTAAGACGAAATTTTATAGGTATCGATATTTCAAAAGAATACTGTAACTTGGCTAGGCAACGGCTGAAAGAAACTCCTACACCTTTTTTATAATCAGACTAATTTATCAGGATACTCTAAAGTATATTCAATATTCTGACCACTTATCATAGCCCAAGTAAGTGGCTTTTTTGAAATTAAATCAGTATAGGTAGCATTATTTAGACGTATCTTGCTTCCGGAAAAATCTTTCTTTGTAAATTTTAACAATTTATATTCTTCCCATGACCATATTTTTTCATTGTACGTCCATCCTGTTAAATCGGAAAGCAATTTTAAAAATTTTTTGATTCTGTCTTGTGCATCAAGATTAAGATCATAATATTGTCCTTGCTTGATTAAATTAGCGGGCGATCCGGAAGTTTCTGAGATTCTCAATCGATCACCTCTTTCTTTAAAAATACTTATTTCATCTCTTTTTCTAAAAAAATCATCCATTGCCTTCATTAAAGTAAAAACGCTATATTTTTCATTTTCAAATATTGGTTTCAAAGGATTACTTTTTTCATTGGCAAGCAAATATCTCAGCCAATTTAATACATTTTCAGGATATTTAAACAAAACATTAAAAGTGCCATCAACAAATAAAAGAGGACAAATTGCACTCTCGGGAATATTAATTTTGATTTTTGACCCGATTATACCGATTAATAAATGTATCGTCGCGAGAGGATATTTTAATCGAAAATGTTTATACCCATCATAATTTCTTAAATTATTTGGCTGTATGCAGTTTTGGAATTCTTCCCAATTTTCTGGTAATCGATTTAAATTAAATAAAACCATATGGTGACCGATACTACGAATATTTTTTCGAAATACTTCCATGTCCAAAAAGATACAATCTTTTACATTCGTATCTTTATCAATAACTAAAATTTTGCCGTCGTAAAAACCCTTTATATTCCAATTTAAATAATAAGAGACAAACAATCCGCAGAGTAGTCCGTCACTGTCAGGACTAAGAATACAATCTTGATTCTTTTTGACAATCCATGGATAATCACGAATTAATTTTTTGTAATCAATTTTTTCTTCTTTATCTTTTAACAATTCTTGAATTCTTGACGACATAATTTTATATAAAATGATCTATTTTCTTTTTATAAATTTCGGCAAATTTTTCTAGTTCAATCACATCAATAATTCTTTGCCCTGATTCAATTTTTGAAACATAAGACTGGCTTCGGCCAAGTTTTTTCGCTACTTCTTTCTGTGTTAGACCGGATTTTTTGCGCGCCTGAATTAACCTCTTGATAATCCGTTTATGCTTTTTTGTATAAATCACGCTTTTCATAACTTGATAATATATTCCATTTTGGAATATGCCAAAATGGAATACTAAAAAGGGGTTGGGTGCCCTTCTTTTAATTTATATACTATTTTGGCCAAGGGGTGATGATGAGAGGATTGGCTTTTATTTTTAGCGCTTTATTAAGCTCGCCCCATAAATGTTCGCTGACAAACGGCATAAAGGGGTGGGCGAGCTTAAGAGAATCGGCCATGACGACGATTAAAAACTTTAATACTTTCTTTTTTTCCTGTTCGCTTCCTTGATAAAGATTGTCTTTATTCTGCTCCAGACATTTGTCGCAAAATTGATGCCAGAAAAATTCATAAATTGAATCTGCCGCCAGATTGAAGCGAAAATCAAGAATATGCTTTTCTATTTCGCTCTTTGTTTTTTTTAATAATTCGACTGTTTTTTTATTGGCTTCAATCTTTAATAGCTTTTTGTCAGACAGAATATCATTATCAATTTCAAAACCATCAATCTTATTTTTTTCGATATTCATCAAAATAAAACGGGTGGCGTTGAGCATCTTGTTAGAAAAATTACGGCCGGCGACGATTGACGACTCGGAGTATCTTATCTCTTGATTATGGCCGGCTTTGGCAATCAAGCCAAAACGGGTGGCGTCGGCGCCGTATTTTTTAATCAAATCAAGGGGGTCAACGCCCGTACCCAAGGACTTGCTCATCCTTCTTCCTTCAGCATTAAGGATAGTGGGATGGATATAGACGACTTTAAAAGGTATCTCATCCATAAAAAACAAACCTGAAAAGATCATCCTGGCTACCCAAAGAAAAATATTATCTTTCGCGGTCGTGAGAACCGAGGTTGGATAAAAAGTTTGGAGATCTTTCGTTTCTTTGGGCCAGCCGAGCGAGGCAAAGGGCCACAAGGCAGATGAGAACCAAGTATCTAAAACATCTTCTTCACCTTTGATCGGGATTTTATGCCCCCACCAGATTTGTCTTGAAATACACCAATCGCGGATACTCTTCATCCAGCGCAGATATACTTTTTTATAGCGCTCTGGCACAAATTCTATTTTGTCTTCTTCCACAACTTTAATTGCCGGCTCCGCCAACTTTTTCATTGAAAGAAACCACTGCTTTGAAATCAAAGGTTCGATCATCTGACCACAGCGGTAACAATAAGGCACTTTATGAGTTAGACCTTCAGTCTTAACTAAAATTTTTTCTTGTTTGAGATCTTTGACAACCCCTTCTCTCGCCTTAAATCTATCCAAACCGCGATATTTTAAAGGGATCGGACCGGTCATCTCTGCTTCTTCATCAATCACTTTGATTTTTTTTAAATGATGGCGCTCGCCAATCTCAAAATCGACTGCGTCATGGGCTGGCGTCACCTTTAAAATTCCGGTGCCAAATTTTGGATCAATCGCTTCATCAGCGATAACCCTGACCTTTCTTTTGACAAGAGGGACAAAGATCTTTCGGCCAATATATTTCTTATATTTTTTATCATCAGGATTGACCGCGACCGCTGAATCCCCCAAAAGCGTCTCCGGCCTGGTAGTGGCAAGGGTCAGATACTCAAATTTTTGATCTTCTTTTTTCTTTAACAACCTGTATTTTAGATAATATAATCTTCCTTTTTCTTCCCGGTGTTCAACCTCAATATCAGAAAGAGCAGTCTTACAGCGCGGACACCAATTAACAAGGCGCTGGCCCCTTTTGATGTAGCCTTTTTTTTTATAAAGAATAAAAGCTTTTTTAACGGCCCTGGCATAACCCTCGTCAAGGGTGTAACGAATCCTTGACCAATCGCAGGAAGCGCCGATTTTTTTAAATTGATTGATTATCCGTGCCGAATATTTCTTTTCCCATGTTTGCAAAAGCTTTAAAAGTTCAGCCCTGCCAATATCTTGTCTTGTCTTGCCGGACTTTGAAAGCTCTTTTTCTACCATATTTTGCGTGGCAATGCCGGCGTGGTCAAGCCCGGGAATCCACAAAGTACGATGCCCTTTCATTCGGTGATAACGGATTAGAACATCCTGAATAGTGGCATTTAAAGCATGGCCTAAATGCAGGGAGCCAGTGATATTGGGCGGAGGCATAGCGATGGTGAAAGTTTTCTTAAGCGCCTTTGGCGCAAAATAACCCTCCTCTTCCCAAGATTTATAAATTTTGGGTTCAATGGTTTGAGGATTGTAGTGCTTTTTAAATTTATCTTTTTTCATAGCAATGTCTAAATATTATCATATCTATCTCCAAGATTAAAGCTTGGGGTTAAGGTCTATTTTTATCTCGCGCCAATTTTTTAAATTTTTCTTGTCCGCTAAATATTTATAATAAGCGCATAAGCCGATCATCGCGGCATTGTCAGTGCAGAGCGAGAGAGCAGGAAACAGGAAACAGGAAACAGGAAGCTCTTTCTTGACAGCCGATCTTAATTGTCGGCGCAATAATTTATTAGCGGCCACGCCGCCGCCGAGTAGAATTGATTTGGCATTGTATTTTCTTGCCGCTTTAATTGTTTTATTGACTAAAACATCCACGACTGCTTGTTGAAATTCAGCCGCCACAGCAGTAATTGTGTAATTGGGTAACTGTGTAACTTTGTAATGCTTTTTTAAATCTTGCACAGTATACAACACCGCAGTTTTTAAGCCGGAAAAAGAAAAGTCAAAATTATTTGTCTTAATCATCGGCCGCGGCAGGGAGAGCTGGCAGCCGGCAGCTGTTTGCTGACAGCTTTCTGCCGCCGCAGAAATGGCCGGTCCTCCGGGATAACCGAGATCCAATATCCTTGCCACTTTATCAAAGGCCTCGCCAGCCGCATCATCTAAGGTTGATCCTAATAATTTATAATTTCCGTGCCCGCGCATTAAGATTAAAGAGGTATGACCACCAGAGACGACGAGCGCAACCGCGGGAAAGGTCGGTAGCTTGTAGCTGGTAGCTGGTAGCTTGCCAATGAAATTAGCATAAATATGACCCTCAATATGATTAACAGGTACTATCGACTTGTCCCAAATAAAACCAAGCGTCTTGGCCGTATCCACGCCAACCAAAAGCGAACCGATCAGCCCCGGGCCAACCGTCACCGCGATCAAATCAATTTGCAAGGGACGGACCCTTGCAGCTTGAAGCGCTTGCTTAATAACTAAAATAATCTTCTCAATGTGAGCGCGCGAAGCCACTTCCGGCACTATGCCCTTGGTTTTTTTATGAAGATTGAGCTGGGAATAAATAATATTTGATTTGATTTTAGCTCCAATTAAGACGGCGGCTGCGGTCTCGTCGCAACTCGTCTCAATGGCTAAAATTTTTGGCTCATTATTTTTTTCCATAATCTAACTTTACCTTAAAGTTCTTGGGCTTGTAAAGATTGCTGTTATTTAATAAAGTAGTAATTGTCTATGAAAATAATTGAAGCTAAAGCCGGAATCTTGCCGCTTTGGGAGGATTTTAATAAAAAATCTCGTTATTCAAGTTTTCTTCAATCGTTTGCTTGGGGCGATTTTCAAAAAACAGAAAAAATTGATAATTTTCGCTTGGCTCTTGAAGAGACGAGGCTTAAAGGCGGGTTCGACGCTAAGGCGCATCTGGTTGGCATAGCGCAAATCTTCAAACACCCCTTGCCCTTAGGCAAATCTTATCTTTATATCCCTCATGGTCCGATTATTGATGAAAAAATTGACGAGGAAGAGGCTTTAAATCTCTGGTTTGAAAAAATCAAAGAGATCGCTAAAAACGAAAAATCAATCTTTCTCTTGGCTGAACCCAAACAGAATCTTGATCAAATCCAAATACTCAAAAAATCAAGCAAACATATCCAAGCAGAGACAACCCTGATCTTAGACTTAAGCCGAACCAAAGCTGAAATTTTAGGCCAAATGAAGAGCAAGACCAGATATAATATTGGGCTGGCTAAAAGAAAAGGCGTCAGGATACACCTCTCAAAAAATTTAGACGACATCTCTATTTTTATTGACCTGGCTAAAGAGACGAGCAAGCGCGATGAATTTCGGCTCCATCCCTCAAGTTATTACCGCCAGATGTTCAAAAATTTATCAGACAAAGAAATGATTGAGCTCTTGCTCGCCCGTTATAAAAAGAAGTGGATCGCGGCAATTCTAATTGTTTATTATGGAGATATGGCCACTTACCTTCACGGCGCAAGCGACTATGAACACCGCTATTTAATGGCGCCAAATCTTCTGCAATGGGTGGCTATTCGGCGGGCCAAAAAAAGAGGATGTAAAAAATATGATTTCTGGGGAGTGACTAAGAGCTCTGACCCTGACCATCATTGGGCAGGATTTAGCCGCTTTAAGTTTAGTTTTGCGCCAAACACGTCGGCGACTGAATACCCGGGACCTTATGAATACATATTCAGCCCGATTTCAACTTTAGGATATAAAACAATACAGAGAATATTGGGGAGAAGATAATTATTAAATTTAAAATGTTAAAGATAAAATATAAAATTTACAGAGCAAATTTAAAATTTGAAATGTGGATTTTAGATTTTAAATTTTAAATTGAAATATGAAGTCTTTTTTAAAAAAAATCCTGCCCGAATCTGTAAAACTCTTTTACCATAAAATGATGGCGGATTTTTCTAATCTTATCTACGGCTATCCTTCCAGAAAAATGATTATTATCGGCGTCACCGGCACTAATGGCAAGACGACCACCTGTCATTTTATTTATAACATTCTAAAAAACGCCGGCTGCCGCGTTGGTATGATGACCACGACCACGCTCGCCATCAACCAAGAAAAATGGGTTAATAAGACCCGACTTACAACTTTCGCGGCCGCGAAATTAAATAAATTTTTAAAAAAAATGGTTGAGCAGGGCTGTGAATATGCTATTCTTGAGACCTCTTCGCATGCGGCTATTCAATACCGCACTCGGGGAATTGCCTATGATCTCTGTGTCATTACTAATATCACTCGGGAACATCTTGATTATCACAAAACCTTTGAAGAGTATAAAAAAGCTAAAAGAGAAATTCTTGAGCTTCCGAGTAAATCTTTCCGCAAGCCGCATGTCCCCAAACAAATCGTCCTTAACCGCGATGAAGCTAATTATGAATACCTCTCAGACATAAAAGCTGACCGAAAATTCAGATACGGTATTTTAAGGGGAGATATTATAGGGGAAAGGATAAATTACAAGACCACGTCTTCTGATTTTTTAGTTAAAACCCCCTTTGGCAACAAGAGGATAACGATTAATCTTCCTGGCAGATTTAATGTTTATAATGCTCTAGCCGCAATCACAGCCACCGTGGCTCTGGCGATCGATCTAGAGACGATCCGCCTAGGGCTGTTAAGAACATTAGGCGTGCCGGGAAGAATGGAAAAGATATCGCCCCAGAAAAAATTAAAAAAGAAGATGGATTTTAATGTGATTGTTGATTTTGCCCACACGCCGGATGCCTTTTATCAAATCTTTGAAACGATTCGCAATGTGGAAAAAAACCGGCTGATCTGCGTTTTTGGCGCCGCTGGAGAGAGAGATAAGACCAAACGGCCGCTCTTGGGAAATTTGGCCTCGTCCCACAGCCAAGTAATTATTATTACTTCAGAAGACCCCAGAAGCGAAGAGCCTCAAACAATTATTAAAGAGATTAAAAAAGGAGTCTTGCAAGGGGAAAAAGGGAAGAATTTTAGCGAAAATGAGAATTTATTTTTAATTGAAGATAGAGAGTCAGCTATTAAAAAAGCGCTCTCTCTCGCCCAAGCTGGCGATTTAGTAATGATCTTGGGCAAGGGCGCGGAACAGACACAGGATTTGAAATCTGGAAAAATCAAGTGGGATGATAGAAAAATTACACGTAAACTCTTAAACCATCTTTTGAGCAAGAAATAATTTTTGTATCCTCAAAACTCCTGAATAGTATTTAAAATCTAAAATTTAAAAGATTAAATTCACATTTCAAATTTAAAATTTGCTCTGTGGATTTAAAATTTTATCTTTGATATTTTAGCTTAAATCATTTTCAGCGAAAATGATTTATGTGTTATAATTAAACTTGTAAAACAAGTAAAGTTTTGAGGTAAAAATGACCAGAGGGGCTAAAATTACTCTCGTTGTCTTTGTGTTTGTTTTGGTAATAGCTGGGCTTTCGATCGGAGCTTGGTTTATCTTTAGGCAGGATCGAGCCCTGGCCGCCGAATCCTATCTAAACCTTGGCGATAAATATCTAAAAGATGAAAATTACAGCCAAGCTTTAATTGCTTACAAAAAAGCGGCTATCTTTACCCCGCGCTCTTTTGCCCCCTATTTAAAACAGGGGCTCTTAGCCAAAGAAACAATTCATTATCAAGAGGCGATTGATTTTATTAATCGCTCGATTTCTTTGGGGCCAGAGGAGCTTGAGGCCTATCTCGTTTTGGGCGAGACCTA
>JAHJRZ010000048.1 GCA_018830605.1 Patescibacteria group bacterium
ACTGATGCAGTCGGCTCTTCAAGCTGCGAGATGGCCGAGCACTTGGGTGCCCGATATATCATCACGACGACTTCTTCGGGGTACTCGGCTCGTATGGTCGCCAAGCATCGTCCAGAAACAAAAATTTTTGCTCTGACCCCGAGCCAAATTGTCTATAATCAATTATCCTTAGTCTGGGGTGTAAGGCCGCTGATCTTGCCCCACTTCCACACGACCGACGAATTAATCTATCAGAGTGTTGACTTACTTGAGACCAGAAGGATGACAAGAAAAGGTGATCTTTTGATAATTATTGCCGGCCATCCGGTCGGTATGGGAGGCCAGACAAATTTAATCAAGGTCCATAGAGTTTAAATTCCAAATTCCAATTATTAAAAGTTTTAAAATTGAATATTATAATTTAAATATTGTTTGGGATTTGTGATTTGGTGCTTGGAGTTTTTTATGAAGAACATTTATTGGTTTGATGAATTGAGAAAATCAGACATTCCCAAAGTCGGAGGCAAGGGCGCTAATCTTGGAGAATTAACCGCACTCGGGGTGCCGGTGCCCAATGGTTTTTGTCTTTCCGTTAAATCCTATTTTGATTTTATTAAAAAAAATCAAATCGACAGATTAATTAAAAGCGAGCTTTCGGAGATTGATCCAGAAGATAATCAGGCCCTGCTTCATTCTTCGCAAGTGATCAAACACGCTATTCTTAACCATAAAATTGGAGACAAGCTTAAAAAAGAGATAATCACCACTTACCATAAACTGGGTAAAAATAAATATGTCGCGGTGCGATCTTCTGCCACAGCCGAGGATCTTCCCAGCGCTTCTTTTGCGGGCCAACAGGCGACCTTTTTGAACGTGCGTGGAGAAAAAAACTTAAT
Source organism: Patescibacteria group bacterium (assembly GCA_018830605.1). GTDB lineage: Bacteria > Patescibacteriota > UBA1384 > JAHJRZ01 > JAHJRZ01 > JAHJRZ01. The sequence continues at coordinate 876 of JAHJRZ010000048.1, forward strand.
TGAAGCAGTTAAAAAATGTTGGGCCTCATTATTTGAGCCTCGGGCAATTTATTACCGTACGGTCAACAAATTTGACCATATGAAAGTGGGTCTGGCGATACCTATCCAAATTATGGTTGAGGCAGATATTGCTGGCGTGATGTTCACCATTGATCCGGTAACGAATAATAAAAAGATAATTGATATTGAAGGAGCTTATGGTTTGGGAGAGGTGGTTGTTTCCGGAGCAGTCAGCCCTGATAGATACTTAGTCGACAAAGAGACCCTAAAGATTAAAGATAAAAAAATAATTAAACAGACCTGGGCTATCAAGAGATCAGGATCCGCTAATAAAAGAGTAAAGATACCATTTTCAAGCCAAGAAGAGCAAAAATTAACTGATAAACAAATTATCGCGCTCGCGAAAATCGGTAAAATCATTGAAGAACATTATCAATTTCCTCAAGATACAGAGTGGGCGGTCGCGGCCGGTAAAATTTTTATGCTTCAATCTCGGCCGGTGACCACGATGAAGAAAAAAGCAAGAACAGAAGCAAAGATAAAAAAAGCACATAGAATTATTCTCAAAGGCGCGGCCGCTTCTGTGGGCCAGGCCGCGGGAACGGTCAAAATCGTCGAGACTCCCAAAGAACTTGATAAAATTAAGAAGGGCGATGTTTTAGTGGCTAAGATGACAAATCCTTCTTATGTTCCGGCAATGAAGAGAGCCAGTGCCATCGTTACTGATGAGGGCGGCTCGACCAGCCACGCGGCCATCGTCTCCAGAGAGCTCGCTATTCCTTGTGTGGTGGGCACGAGTGAGGCCACAGCTAAATTAAAGGATGGCGATATCGTTACTGTGGACGGAGAGGCAGGATTGGTTTATGAAGGCAATGTGGTTGTTGCAGGCAGCAGGCAGCAGGCAGCAGGCAGCAGAAATTTGAAGACCAAAACAAAAATATATGTTAATTTAGCTGAAGTTGAGGCGGCCGAACGGATTTCTAAGCTTCCGGTTGACGGCGTGGGTCTTTTGCGCGCCGAATTTATGATCGCTGAAATCGGCGAACATCCCCGTTCAATGTTAGAAAGAGGCAAGGGCAAGGAATTTATTAATAAACTCGCCGCCGGCATAGAGAGATTCGCCAAGGCATTTCATCCCCGACCGGTGATTTATCGGGCGACTGATTTTAAGACCAATGAGTACAAAAATCTCAAAGGCGGCGATGAGTACGAACATGATGAGCCCAACCCGATGATTGGTTATCGCGGGGCAATGCGTTACATCCAAGAGCCGGATTTATTTGAGCTTGAGATTAAGGCGATGAAAAAAGTGCGCCAGAATTATAAAAATCTGCACTTAATGATTCCCTTTGTCAGGACAATTGAAGAGATGAAGAAAGTAATTACTCTTCTTAATAAATTTGGCCTGCCGCGAGCGAAGGGCTTTGAACTTTATGTGATGTGCGAGGTGCCCTCGACTGTAATTTTGGCGCAAGAGTTTATTGATCTGGGGATTGACGGATTTTCGATTGGTTCCAACGACTTGACACAGTTGACCTTGGGGCTGGATCGAGACAACGAGCGCGTGGCTTCGGAATTTGACGAGAGAAACCCGGCAGTAATGCAATCAATGAAAAAAGTGATTGAAATTTGCCAGAAAAATAAAGTTAAATGTTCTATCTGCGGTCAAGCGCCCTCGGTTTATCCGGAGGTGACTAAAGCTTTGATTGAATGGGGTATGACCTCGGTCTCGGTCAATCCGGACGTAATTATCAAAACCAGAGAATTAGTGGCGAAAGTTGAGAAAAAATTATTTTAAGGTTAAAATTAAATGGCAGGGTGGGGTCGCATAGTGGTCTAGTGCGCCTGTTTGGAGTACAGGTAGATCCGCAAGGGTCTCATGGGTTCAAATCCCATCCCCACCGAATTCAAGAAGATGAAGAAGACCAAGAAGATTAAGAGGATGAAATGAAAAATTACGAAAAAACAATTACTTATCAGCAAGCCAAACAAATTTTCTTTTTGACCCAAGATTTTACCCAAAAATTTTTAAATGAATATAAAGATCGCCGGCTGATCGAACAGATGATCTCTTCAGCTCGCTCTATTAAGCAGAATTTGAGCGAGGGCGCAACCAGAAATAGCATTAAGGATTATATTCAGTTTATTGGTTTTAGTCGAGCTTCGGGCGAAGAGCTGTTGGAAGATTATAAAGATTTAGCCGAGCTTTGGAAGATCAAAGTCGTCCGTCCGTCTTTATCCTCTTTGCCTTCTTTATCCTCTTCTCGCTCGGAAACCGTTAATCAAATGATTGATTTAGTAGCCAGAAATAATTATCTTGAGGACCAGCAGCGCCGTTCTTTAGAGAAACACTTTATCACCCACGGCGGCTATACTGAGAATTTAGCCAAAAAAAGAAGAATACATAGAGGGTATTAAGTTTGAAAATTCAATCTTAAAAAGGGAACCGTCCCCCATGAATTAATCAATCAACATGATGAAAAAATTAATTATCTTTTTAGGATTAGCGTTAACCTTCTTAATTCCATCGATAGTCTCGGCGGATATTATTGAGCCGGGTATGAAAGAAATTGATTATTGTTTCCAAGTTGAAAACATCAAAGATTATCCTGAATATGTATTTTTATCCTATTTTCAAGAACCAGTAGGAGGACATCAAGTTATCAATCAGGGAGACTGTGTCAGTTTTTATAAATTTAGCAACCCGACTATCTATGCCGTAAAAAAAGGTGATTTTAATGAGAATGAAATTGGTTCAAGTGATGAAGAGGAAAAAAATTATTTTCAAAATAATAAAAAATTAATTGCTTCCGGGCTCAGCATTAATTCTATTGGTAGTGTTAAAGAAAGTGATCCAAGGCAAAAAATTGTTGATGTTTATAAAATCGAATCGGTTGACAGCGCCTCATTAAAAATTAGCCCCCTGAAAGTAATATATACCTATACTGATGGCACGTCTGAAGAAAAAATTTATCCATCACCGCCCAATATTACTGAAACTCCAAAAAGACCAGAGCCATCAAGGAAAACTTCTCTACCATATTGGTTTAGTATTATATGGTATATAGTTTTACCATTGATAGCCCTAGTTATAATAATAGCCATCTTAATATATCGACGAACAAAGAAATAGACTTCCATGAGGCAACAGTTTTTATTGTTAATTGTCACAATTATTATTGAATTTTTTATCTTGTGGCTTTTCATTAGGAAAAACCCATTAAGAATCTTTTTTTATGCCGCACTTATAAATTTATCCACCTTGCCGATTGCCAATTATCTATATCAGAATATCTCAAATAATTTTTTATTGATAGAATTAGCCGTTTTTCTTATCGAATGGATTTTAATAATGGTCTTGTTTGAAATAAAATATTATCGAGCGCTACTTCTTTCATTTATTGCGAATTTCATTACCGCGGTAATAAGTTTGTTGCTTAGATGATAAAATATTGATGCCCAATCTTAATTTAATACTAACGAAGCTATTGATTCTATTTGGAATTTTTGATCTCTTTAATGTAATCCATTCCTTTTAAAGAGAGAATCCCCCAGCCAATAATTGCCGGCAGCCAAAAATTAAAGAGGCGATAAACAATAGTGATGGCGCCGGCTTCGTGGATGGCAACTCCGGAAAAGTGTAAAGATCCCAGCATCCCCAACTCAACAAAACCCAACCCGCTGCCCGAAGGAGAAATAATTGAGACTGCTTGGGAAATTGAGAAATTTTTTAGAACAGAAACAAAGCCCAAGTTGGTGCGAAAAACATAAAGACTAAAAGCAAAAATAACAAAGTTTGCCAGAAAGACAAAAAAGACATATAAAAATATATCGGCTATCTGGCTGTTTTTGAGTTCATCAATTTTAACCGTCTCTTTTCTGGGTAAAAATTTGGGGGAAAATTTTCTGACATAATGGAAAATCGCCTCCCTAATTTTGCGGTTAAAAAGAAACAGACAAAACAAGACCGCTAAAAGAATAAGGCAAGAAGAAATAATAATTGAGTAATTATCTTTGATCGCTGTTTCAATAAAAGCCGAGCCGCCAAAGAGCAGGGCATAAATTAAAATTGCGGAGAAATTCAAAACGAAATAAGAAATAGTAATGACTGCCGCAAATTGGCTGGAACAGCCCTTGCGCCGCGCCTTATAAAACAAAACTGCCACCCCGCCGAGCCCAGCTGTCACTGCCCCGATTGGAACAGTAAGGAGCCAAGTCACAATCCCCTCT
>JAHJRZ010000049.1 GCA_018830605.1 Patescibacteria group bacterium
AAAAACCGAGAGCCGAAACAAGGAGGCGATTGCTGGACTTCCCGCCAAAGGCAGATACTATCACCACTATAGCCACGACGGCCGCAACAAAAATTAGTATTTTCAAGAATGGCAACATGGCGTGAATGTCAGTAAAGCTTGCGCCGGTAAACGGCCCAGTGGAGCCGTAGAGCAAAGATGGGATTCTAACCATATAAATTTTGAGGCCCGTTAAAACAAAGAAAAGAGCAATAAGAATTGACAGATGGAGCTTGGCCGGCTTTTCTATGAATAAATCACGCATATAACTTGTTCTTGTGCGGGGTAAAGATTTCGGAAAATAAATAGCGCCCCGCAAGATATAACTTGCGGCTGCGCCCAAGAGAGACGCAATAATAAGCCAGAATCCCAGCCCGATTAAAAATTGGACAAACGGCAGATTAAATAAGTAAAAAGCAATATCGCGGCCAAATATTGGATCCTCTACGCCAAACGACACGGCGTTAAAATACTTCAGCGCCGTCTCCCAACTGCCTGCTCCGACCAGTCCCGTGAAAAACCCCAGTATAAGCGAAACAGGCAAGGCGAATATATGAATATATTTCTCTAAATCTAACTCTTTTGCTCTGTCAGTCCCCAGCCCAACGACTCCCTGCATCGGAATAATCAGCGGTTTTGATGCAACAAGCTTTCTCGCCAGCCAAAGATTGCCGTAGATGATGATAAAGCTCAAAATACCCACTGCCAATCCTAAAAAAATCTTCGCCCTTAAAATAGTGGTGAAAATATTACTGAAGCCGATTTCTTGAAACCAGTACCAATCAGTCAGCAGCCGAAAAAAGCTGGGTATTATTAAAACAGCCAGTAATACTACGCCGGAGATAATATAATAAATAAGACGTTTGGAAAGCATACTCTTTTATTCTATCAAGATAAACTGGTCTTTGTCAAAAAATTACGTCGATTCTTTCTTCTCTTCCCGCTTTTTCTCAAGGATAGAAATTTCTGAATCGGGCTTGCTGCTCTTCTTCATCAAAATCTTAATCTCGCGAGGTTTAATTTTGGAAATATGAATATTCTTTAAGACCGAGAGAAAATAGCCGGATTTGGAGGCGGTTAGATAAAAATCACCTGAACTCAAGAGGACAAAAAATCTTCCTTTTTTATCAGTAACTGTAGTAGCGGCGAGCTTATTATCTTTTTCCTTAAAAAAACGCACCACCGCTAAATCGAGCGCTTCCCCCCCTTCCCCTAAAACCTCGCCATAGGGCTTAACCTTGCGCCTCTCCAAAATCTCAAAAACCCACAAAAGAAGATAAAGGAAAAGAATAATAAAATCTAAAATAGAATGAAAAAGATATAAATTAACAAGCGCCAGAATTGTGCCCAAAATTAGAAGAGGAATTCTGATGCGCTCAAAAAACCGCAGATAGCGCAAAAACAAAAGATAATATCCGGCCGGAGCTTGAATCTTTGGGTCAACCGGAATATTCTTGCCCAAAAATACTCCTTTAATTGAAACAGAGCCGCCTAAATAGACATTGGCAAAATAGCCGTCGCTTCCCTTTTTATCTAAGGTGATTTTAGAGCTTGGAAATTGATAACCGGGCTTAACCACCGTCAAACGATACCTGCCCTTGCCAGACAAAAATCCAAACCGTCCTTGGCTGTCAGTCACGCCAGTCTCTCTGACTCGACCCGAGTCTGACTCAACCACCTTGACCACCGCTCCTTCTACTGGTTTTTTGCTTAAAGAATCATAAACAACGCCCCAGGGACGACGTCTATGTCTTAAGCCTAAAAATTCAAAAACAGAATTAAAGAAAAAATATAAAAAATCCCGCCAGGGAAAATTAAAAAGAAAAGAAAGCAGAGGGATAATGATGAGAGCGACCGCGACTACCGCGGCAACCCCTTTGATTGGCCTGGTTAATTTTGAACTTAAACTTTTGATCTCGCCTTGTCTCTCTTCTTTACCATAAAAAATATCCTCAAGCGTTCCTTGAGTTGCAGTTGGACTAATCGAAACCAATCCAGACGGAGAAGCGGTAATAGAAACAGAAGGCGTAATTGAGCCGCTTTGGGAAGAGCTAGGCAAAGAAGAGCCAGAAGGTGTTGGAGTCGGGCTGCCAGTAGGAGATGATGGGGTAAGGCTAAGCGGCGGAGTCGAAGAAGGAAAAGGGGTCGACTCGGCTTTTTTTGATTCATAAGTGAAATAATAGCCGGGAAAGATAAAAAAGATAAAAGCGATTATCAAAACAATTACTGAAATAATTAAGACAAACCAAGTTCGTTTCAT